>JAQGMO010000272.1 GCA_028292315.1 Herminiimonas sp.
GCGTCCGGAAGCGGACAAATCGCTCTCCGCTGGTGCAGGTGCTGGTGCTGGTGCTGGTGCTGGTGCTTGCGTTGACTCCCGCTCCTGCCTTAATGGCGGCGGCTGGTCCGCGCCCTGCACCGGAATTTGCAAAACCATCTCCAGCGTTTCTCTTTCGCCTTCCGTTCTTTCGCCGCTTCCAATATCAGGCTCGAACATAACCGGCGCCGGCTCATCGTCGATATTTTCTTCCTCTTGATGATCCATGGAATAGGTCTCCTGGAGCGAAATGCCTGCTCATTGAGGATTTGACTTGATTCGCTATCGTCTGGTTCGGGATATCGCAAACGAAGTTTTGTAAATGAACTGCGTGGCGTTTTTCAGCGGTGCTTAAAAAATATTTATCAGAAAATTATTTTTAGAAAGTCAACGTTATGCGGGACTGTCATCAATCGGCGTCCGAGCAAACTCAGGCCGCCAATTTTAGTTATACCGCCTGCGCTCGGCCGGACGCAGCAGCACCCGGGCCGCAACGTCGATCGAAATCCAGTTATCTTTTAGAAATTTGGCGGCATACTTGGTACCAAAATCCTGCTGCAGCGAAATGCCCAGTTCCACGATATTCGCACTGAAAAAATCGCGTCGCACAAAATGTGCGCCCGGCGATACCGGCTTAGTAATGTCACGATGCTTACGGAGGTTTATCACTATAGCCTGGCTCCTTAATCTCCCACTTTACCAATACAGCGAACGTGTCCAATTGGAGACCTCTGGTCAGCTGTAAAAAAGCCCCGTCAAGGCGGGGCGACACAGTAGCTGACAGTGGTTTTTCATATTTTTTATAGGGGAATCGTCACGAACCTTGATATTAAGCAACACTTATATCCCAAGGTCAAGCTCTTTATGTTTCACGTATTTAAAATACGACGATTTTACATCGAGGGCCAGAATGTAAAATTTCACGACAAGTCGCTTTAAGATGGCGGTGGCGATCAGCGCCGTCCTTTTACCGTGGCTCCGCGCACCTCAAACCGGACTTCATCAAGCACTTTCCCTTTCGTATCCAGCAACGCCAGCGTATGTTGGCCGGGCCACGGCATCCAGTCATAAAGAATGCGGCCGGATGACGCTGGCGAACCCGCGCGCGAACCAAGCGGCTTTCCGTCCAGCCGCCAGGTTCCGTGTGCCGCCCCTTGTGCCTCGAAGCGGATGCGCTGCCGGGCCGGTGGAATGTCAGGGTCCAGCGCGACCAGCATGCCGGGCGTCGGATGGCGGATCGCGGGACGAATCTGCCCCGATAAGGCGCTGACGATGACGCTTTGTCCGGTGCCCGTCAAAAAGTATTCATCGCGCGGCGCTTCGATATTCGACTGGTAGCGGATCGATTGTCCGATAACGCCGGCAGGCCGGGCAGGAACCGGCTGCGCCGTCGACGCGCCCGCGTGCAGGTAGCGCATGACATCCTGCCAGACCGGCGCCGCGCCGGTCACGCCGGACACGTCCCACATCGGCGCGCCGGAGGCATTGCCGACCCATACGCCGACTGTATAACGTCCTGAATAACCGATGCACCAGTTGTCGCGCATATCCTTCGAGGTGCCGGTTTTAACCGCGCTCCAGAAACGCGTCGACAGCGCATTGTCCAGGCCGAAGGTGGGTGCGCGCGCGCTGCGATCGGCCAGGATATCTCCAATGATGAATGATGCCGCCGGATCCATCACGGTTTTTGGCGCGTCCGGCGGACTATTCATCAGGGTTCGTACCGGACTGTAGCGACCCTGGTTGGCGAGTGCCCGATACGCGTTGGCCAGAGCCAGCAAACTGACATCGGCGCTGCCCAGCGCCAGGCTGTAGCCATAATAATCGCCCGACTCGCGCAGTTGAAATCCAAGCGCCTGCAAACGCTGGAACAAGCGTTCGGGCGTAACGGTCACCAGGGTCCGTACCGCCGGGATATTCAGCGACGAACCGAGGGCGGTGCGCAGGCTTACCAGGCCCTTGAAGCGGCGATCGTAATTCTGCGGGATATAGAGGCCTGAAGCGGTGGCGAGATCGAGCGGCGTATCGTCCAGGATCGACGCGGCCGTCATCCATTTATGTTCGATCGCCAGCTGATACAGGAACGGCTTGAGCGTCGAACCGGCCTGGCGTAGCGCCAGCACGCCATCGACCTCGGCCGCGCCGGACAACGCGCCGCTGGAGCCGACCCATGCCAGCACGTCGCCGCTGGCATTATCGAGCACGATAACTGCGCCATCTTCAATATTCCGGTCCGCCAATGCCGCCAGCTGACGTGTCAGCACGTCGCGGGCAAATCGCTGCAGACCGAGGTCGAGCGTCGAGCGCACCGGCTGGCCGCCGGCCTTCAATAATTTGCGCGCAAGATGCGGCGCCAGCTGGGGCGTCGACGCGGCGCCGGCCGTTTGCGCTTCCGTTTTCGACGACAGGCGCGCCAGCCGTAACTGCGTCAGCCCGGCCAGGCCCTGGCATTCTTCCGCCGATTTTTGTTCGGCCAGAATGGCGCAGCCGCGCTGCGCCACTTTGGCGGCGCCGGCATTGGGCGCCCGTATCAGGGCGACCGCCAGGGCGGCCTCGACCCGGTCCAGGCCGCTCGGATGCTTGTCGAACAACACGCGCGATAGCGCGTGCACGCCCACCAGCTCGCCGCGAAAACTGACCAGGTTGAGGTAGGCCTCCAGTATCCGGTCCTTGCGCCAGCCGCGCTCGAGCGCCTGGGCCAGCATTGCCTGCGAGAGTTTTTGCGCGCCGCTGCGTGGCGCGCTGCGGCGCCGCAAATCGTCGTCGAGCAGGCCGGCCAGCTGCATCGTGATGGTCGAAGCGCCGCGCGTACGGGTGTTCCACAAATTGGCCCAGGCCGCCGCCGCGACAGCGTTCCAGTCGACCCCGGAATGCTGATAGAAACGCTTGTCTTCCGAAGCGATCAGGGCGCTGCGCAAGGCTGGTGAAATATCGTCCAGTGCTATCCACCCGAGACGCCGCTCGCGCGGGTTGATCCGCAGTTGATGGATCGGCTGACCATTGCGGTCCTGTAAAACCGCGTCGGATGAACGGAATTCGCGTTGCACTTGCTCGAACGAGGGCAGCGCCGCGCATGCCGACCCAGCGACAGCGAAGGCCAAGCCCACCACCAGTTGCCGGGCCAGCATCAGACTCCGCATGACATTCACCATGTCCGCAAACCTTCTCCGCATTTACTTTACCGTCAACGCCGCATTCGGTATTTCACCGAACATCTCGGGAGCATACATTGCTTCAACCCGCGTTTGCGGCAGGTTGAACACGCCGGCGTTATTCAGCCGCACCCGGTACGACATGGAAAATTTTCCTTTGGGGACGTACTCGTAGTAACTGCGGAACGCTTCGAAACCACGCTCTTCGTAAGCAAGCCACGCCGACCCCGCCGGGCGTTGGGCGCCGGCGCCAATCACAGCGTCGCGGCCAAGTCCCGATCCGAGCACGCTGGCGCCGGCTGGAACCGGATCGCTGACGACCACGTTTGTCATCTCGCCTTGCGCATCGACTTCAAGATCGATCCGCACGATATCGCCGCGCGAAAGGAGCCCCTTCTGCTTCTGTTCGAGCGGCACCACGGTGCGCCTGATTTGAAAGCCGCTTGCCACCGGCGCCTTCAGCGGGACCGCCGCCAGGCTCTGCAGCGTAACCCACGGTTTGCCTTCCCCTTCATGTTTCAGCGTCAGCCGTTCCGCCGGCTGTTCCGGCCAGGCAAAGCGGATTGCGGCGGTCTCGGCCGCTCCGGCTTTCCAGCCGGTCTGTTGCGTGCTCCCTTGCGCAACCGCCGCCGTGGTCACGCCGGACACCGCCGCGGATTCGAATTTCCTGGAGAATTTTTCGATTGCCAGCGAGCCCCACACATTGGCGCCCGTGGTTGACCAGTGCCCACGCTGCTGGCGCGCAATCGATCCGCTTGCCAGCCGCGGCAAATCGGCGCGCCATGAAGGGCTGTCCAACACGGTCAGGATCAGCCGGTTCGCATTGGCATCGCCGCTTGCCATCAGCCACCACCAGTAATCATCCGCTTCGCTGGAAAAGCCGCTCCTTGTGCCCTGGTAATTCAGCCGGGCCCGAATGATGCTGTCCGCTTCGGCGAGACGAACGGAACGGTCAGCCAGGCCATCCATGCGCTGCAGGAGCGCCATCCAGTCGAGCACGGCCGAGGTCGGCCACAGGTTGGGCGCGATCTGGATTGAACCAAGCATGCGCGGCTGCGCATTTCCATAACGCGACAAGGCTTCCAGCGCGGCCAGCTTGCGCACCTCGAGGTCTTTTTTCGGCGACCAGAAATCGCGCATGATCTTGCCTTCGACAAAGGCGCTCAATCCGCGCAACATTCGGTCACGGCTTTGCTGTGGCAAGGCAAAGCCGGATTCGTGCGCAGCGGCCAGAATATAAGCGGTCAGAATATCACTGCCACGGGCGCCGCCCCCTTCGCGCGGCGGGTAGT
>JAQGMO010000278.1 GCA_028292315.1 Herminiimonas sp.
CGACCGCTCCGAAAACGGCGACTATATATATGGCAAGCGGCGCCTGCGCCAGATCGATGGCCGGATCCGGTTCCTGACCAAGCGCATGGATTCGGCCGCCGTGGTCGATCCCTCGGTGCACCACGGAAACGACCAGGTCTTCTTCGGCGCTACGGTGCGCTACCGGAACGGGGCCGGCGAGGAGCACACGGTGACCATAGTCGGCATCGACGAGCTCGATCCGCTGAACGGCAAGATCAGCTGGGTCTCGCCGGTGGCGCGCGCGCTGACCAAGGCCCGTGCCGGCGACACGGTCACGCTGCGCACGCCGGCGGGCGCGGAAGAGCTGGAAATTCTGCAGGTGGATTATCCGGCGCCCTGATTCAGTCTGCGCGAGGATGCGGCTAGTAGTCAGTTGGGGTAAAGCGGGCAGTGCGTAACCGGGCACGACGATGACGTTCGGACTTCCTTGATTCCTTGGTATCGACGGGGCCGGGAATCCAGCGGATCTGGCAATTCGCCGTTCACTATTCGATTCTCCGGGGCCGCAGGGGCGTCGATCAGGAGCCGCGCTCCCTCAATATTCGCGCAACGCCCGGCACCCGCCGTACATTGCGCATCAGCCGCGCCAGGTGAACCCGGTCTTCCACTTGCACCGTGAAACGCAGCTGCGTCATCAGGTGATCCTTGTCGTCATCCATGCCGACAAAAATGATATTCGCATCCGATTCGCCGATCTCCGCGGCGATCCGCGCGAGCACGCCTTTTTCATTGTGCACCAGGATCTTGATCCGGCAGTCGAAACGGCGATTCAGGTCCGATCCCCACACCACCTCGATCCAGCGATCCGGCTCCTTTGCCCGCTGGCGCTTGGCCAATTCGCAGTCGGCCGCATGCACGCTCAGCCCCTGGTCGCGCCGCAAGTGTCCGAAAAGCTTGTCGCCGGGGATCGGCAGGCAACATGGCGCAAGCTGGACCGCCACGCCTTCGCTGCCATAAATTACGACAGGATCCAGTCTGCCGGGAATGATTTCGCCATCGGAATCCGTCAGCGGGAGGGTCGTGCTCTCGTTCTCGACGAGACCGAAAATATGACGCGCCACCAGCGTTGCCATGCGCTTGCCGACGCCGATATCGGCATACAGCTCATCCAGCGACTTCGCACTCGATTCATTCAGCAGCCGGTCCGCAAGCGCCACCGGAATCGCGGGATCGAGATTGAGGGCGGTAAGCGCCTGCGACAATAAATGTTGTCCCAGCTCGATCGATTCCGGCAGGTTGATGGTGCGAAGATGATGACGGATCGCCGAACGCGCCTTGCCGGTACGGACAAACGTGAGCCAGGTCGGACTCGGTCGCGAAGTGGGCGATGTGACGATTTCAACGATGTCGCCATTGCGCAGTTCGGAGCGCAACGGCGCATGCTCATGGTTGATTTTTGCCGCCACCGACTGGTCGCCGATGTCGGTATGAATCGTATACGCAAAGTCGAGCGCCGTGGCGCCGCGCGGCAAGGCGATGATTCTCGACTTGGGCGTGAATACATATACCGAGTCAGGGAACAGGTCGACCTTGACATGCTCGAGGAACTCGACCGAATCGCCGGTCTGCTTTTGAATGTCGAGCAAGGATTGCAGCCATGCATGGGTGCGCTGCTGCAAGTCGGTGAGGCCGCCTTCGTCGTTCTTGTAAAGCCAGTGCGCGGCAACGCCCGATTCGGCCACGCGGTGCATGTCCTTGGTGCGAATCTGGAATTCGACCGGGGTGCCGTACGGGCCGATCAGCGTGGTGTGCAGCGACTGGTAGCCGTTCAGCTTGGGGATCGCGATGTAATCCTTGAACTTGCCCGGCATCGGCTTGTACAGCGCGTGCAAGGTGCCGAGTGCGACATAACAATTGGCGAACGTGTCGACCACGATCCGAAAGCCATACACGTCCAGCACTTGCGAAAACGACAGATGCTTGTTGCGCATCTTGCGGTAAATGCCGAACAGGGTTTTTTCACGTCCGTAGACTTCGGATTCGATGCTGGTCGCGGCCAGCGTGCCCTTGACCGACTCGAGAATCTTGGTGACCACTTCGCGCCGGTTGCCGCGCGCCGCCTTGACCGCCTTGGCCAGCGTCCGGTAACGCAACGGATAGATATGCGAGAACGCCAGCTCCTGCAACTCGCGATAAAGATTATTCAGCCCAAGACGATGCGCGATCGGCACATAGACTTCCATGGTCTCACGTGCAATGCGGCGCTTTTTCTCCGGGTTCATGACGCCGAGCGTGCGCATGTTATGCAGCCGATCGGCCAGCTTGATCAGGATGACGCGCACATCGCGCGCCATCGCCAGCAGCATCTTGCGAAAATTCTCACCCTGGGCTTCGACCTGGCTCTGGAACTCGATTTTTTCCAGCTTGGACAAGCCGTCGACCAGCGCTGCGACCGGTGCGCCGAAGCGCTCGATCAGTTCATCTTTCTTGACATCCTGGTCTTCCATGACGTCATGCAGCAGGGCGGCCATGATGGCTTGCGCATCGAGCTTCCAGTCCGCGCAGATTTCGGCGACCGCGATCGGGTGCGAAATATAAGGCTCACCGGATTTGCGCATCTGGCCCAAGTGCTTTTCATCGGAAAAGCGATAGGCTTCCTTGACCTTGCGCAGTTCCGAAGCCGTGAGATATTCAGCAAGTTTGGTGGTGAGGTGCGTGACCGAGGCAACGCCCGGATTCGCGGGCGCTACCGGATCAGGCTTGGGTGTCTTGCTCTTGGAGGGCGTGCTGCCGGAACCTGCTCGCTTGGAGGGAGCAGCTGATAAGGTCGAGTCTGCAGGTGTCAGGTTCATACAATGCAACGCAAAGGCGCATGATACTAAACTAGCTTGGGACTTTTTTCAGCATTTCAATTCCGACCTTGCCGGCGGCGATTTCACGCAAGGCGATTACGGTCGGCTTGTCTTTTGCGTCGACCTTGGGGGTATGGCCCTGCAAAAGCTGACGCGCGCGATAAGTGGCCGCCAGGGTCAGCTGGAAACGGTTCGGAATGTGTTTGATGCAATCTTCAATAGTAATACGGGCCATATGTGCTCCGGAAAATGCAGTAACTGCAGTATTAGCTTAACGTGGCATGAATGCCCAGTTGGGCGAACAAGGATGCATTGCGCGCCGCTTGTTGCGCAAATCGGCAACGGGTCGCTTGGACGATTGCGGTCAACTCTGATAGAGCCATCGCAAACTCATGATTGATAATAACATACTCGAACTCGGGGGCGTGCGCGATTTCACCGCCGGCCGCCAGAATCCGGCGGGTGATCACGTGATCGTCGTCCTGTCCGCGTTTCTTCAGTCGTTCCTCCAGTGCCGTAATCGACGGGGGCAGGATGAAAATGCCGACCGCGTTCGGAAACTGCTTCTTGACCTGCTGCGCACCCTGCCAGTCGATTTCCAGCAGGACATCGGTCCCGGCATGCATCTGTTCCGCAATCTGCAGGCGCGAGGTGCCGTAGTAATTTCCGTGGACCTCGGCCGACTCCAGAAATTCACCGTTCTCGCGCCGCTCCAGAAAATTTTCCACCGTCGAGAAGTGGTATTCGCGGCCATTCTGCTCGCCTGGACGTGGCGCCCGGGTGGTGTGGGAGATCGATAGCTTGATGGCCGGATCCTGCGCCAGGAGCGCATTGACCAGTGTGGATTTGCCGGCGCCGGACGGCGCGACGACCATGAATACGCTACCGGACGAGGCGTTTGCTATGGGCATTGGGGGCCTCAATAAAAGTGGTTATGCAACCGTTTGAAATAAACCGCGATTGTAGCAGCCAGTGATTGCAGGCATAAAAGGGCAGCCGGTGGCGGGTCGGACATTCAACTCGGCGTGCCTGGCACCATCGCGTGCCGCCTGCTTCGCACGAAATAACATGGAAATACAAGTTTAATGGCGAAAACACTGATTTTTGGTATTGCCATGATTGCAACGAGAATATGTTGCACGTTTGTATATGTTGTACGGGTTGCATATGTTGCATGTGAAGTAAGGTCACTCGCATGCATGGCGTTATGAGAAGGCTTACGTTCGTGTCTGCAGTGTCGAAGCGATCTCGGCAGTTCGATCAGATATTAACCTGTACACCAAGTTCGATTACCTGGTTGGACGGTATCCGGAAATAGTCGGCGGCATCGCGCGCAATCCGCGACATGGTGGCGAACAAGGCTTCGCGCCATGGCGCCATGCCGCTGCCGACAACCGGTATGACATTCTGGCGGCCGATGAAAAAAGAAGTTTCCATCGGATCGAACTGCAAACCTGCCTGACTGCACAGGGCAAGCGCGGCCGGAATATCGCGCTCATCCTTGAAGCCATAGTACACATTGGCTTGATAACAGTCTTGTCCGAGCGCCTTGAGCTTGACCCGGTGCGTATCCGGAATGGTTGGAATATCGCCATCGTACACAGTCAGGAATACCGTGCGTTCATGCAGCACCTTGTTATGCCGCAGGTTATGCAGCATTGCCTGGGGCACGCCATCTCCTTCCGGACGAAAGAAGACCGCGGTGCCGGGCACGCGCGGCGGCGGATTCACGAACAGCGCCGTGAAAAAATCATCGAGCGGAATGGCAAGCTTCATCAGGCTTTGATAGACCAGTTCGCGCCCGGTGCGCCAGGTGAGCATGATCGTCACCATCACCGTTCCCAGGACCAGCGGGAACCAGCCGCCACTGGGGATTTTCAGCGTGGTGGACGAAAACAGCGCAATATCGATTATCAGGAAAAACCCGGTCGCCGCGAAACAAAGCAGCAACGGCAAATGCCATTTGAAGCGGATAACGAAAAACGTCAGGATCGTTGTTATCAACATCGTCGACGTGGCGGCAACGCCATATGCCGAAGCCAGGTCGGAAGAAGAGCCGAATCCGATCACGGCAAGGATGACAGCACTGAACTGTAACCAGTTAACCAGCGGTATATAAATCTGGCCCTTTTCACGCTCCGATGTATAAATCACCTTCATGCGCGGCAAAAAGCCCAGCGAGACGGCTTGATTCGTCACTGAAAACGCGCCTGAAATGGTTGCTTGGGAAGCTATCACGGTGGCCATCGTGGACAAGACCACCAGCGGATAGACGCTCCAGGACCCGAGCTGCTGAAAGAACGGGTTGGCGACGGCGTCGGGATGCGCCAGGAGCAGGGCGCCCTGTCCCAGGTAATTCAGCGAGAGTGCCGGGAAGACGACGATGAACCAGGCGGAACGGATTGGCCGTTTTCCGAAATGCCCCATGTCCGCGTATAGCGCTTCGGAACCTGTGAAGGCGAGTACCACCGCGCCGAGCGCGATAAAGGCGAGCCAGCGATTGGTCGTCAGGAATTGAAAGGCATAAAGCGGGTTGAGGGCGGCGAGAATGCCCGGATTGCGCATGATGTTGACAAATCCCATGC
>JAQGMO010000290.1 GCA_028292315.1 Herminiimonas sp.
CCTGTTCATGGTCGATACGATTTCATCGCTGGCATCGATGGATTACCGGCATGATGAATGGGGCGTCGATGTCACGGTAGCGGGATCGCAGAAGGGACTGATGCTGCCGCCCGGCCTGTCGTTCAACGCCATCAGCTCGAAGGCGCTGGCCGCGTCGAAGACGGCGAAGCTGGCACGTTCCTATTGGGACTGGCAGGAAATGCTGGCCATCAATCCGACCGGTTATTTTCCCTATACGCCGGCCACCAATCTTTTATACGGTTTGCATGAAGCGCTAGCCATGCTGTTCGAGGAAGGCCTGGACAATGTGTTTGCGCGCCACGACCGGCATGCCGAAGCGACTCGCCGCGCGGTGCGTGCCTGGGGGCTGGAAATCCTGTGCCTGAATCCGGCCGAATACAGCTCGGTGCTGACGGCGGTGATGATGCCTGAAGGGCACAATGCCGACGCGTTCCGCAAGGTAGTGCTGGAGCGCTTTAACATGTCTCTGGGCCAGGGGCTGGCCAAAGTATCCGGCAAGATTTTCCGGATCGGGCATCTCGGCGATTTCAATGATCTTACTCTATGCGGCACACTGTCCGGTGTCGAGATGGGGCTGGGGCTGGCTGGCGTGCCGCATAGTCAGGGCGGCGTGCAGGCGGCCATGGATTATTTGGCCGAGACGGCAGCGGTGCGGCTCGCCGACGCGGCATGAGGGTGGTTTTTTAGTTTCAACGATCGTGTTTGTAGCGCAGTGACTGCACCAGGCTTCAACCAACTAAAACAGAGGAGACATCGTGAAACGCAGAACCTTTCTCACCGCGGCCGTCGCCGCCACAACCTCGCTGGCCGCCCCGATGCTGCGAGCGCAATCGCTGCCGGCCGGGCCGATCCGTATCATTGTCGGGTTTCCGCCGGGCGGCGGCACCGACGCGCTGGCGCGCGTCGTCGGGCAAAAACTGGCAGTGTTATGGAACACGCCGGTGGTGGTTGAAAACAAGGCTGGCGCAGCAGGTGTGATCGCCGCCGACTATGTCGCCAAGCAGTCTGGCGATGGCACCGTGCTGCTGATGGCGCATGTGAACAGCCATGCGATCGCCCCTGGCCTGCAATCGAAAATGCCCTATAGCGTAGAGCGCGACTTCGTGCCGCTTGTCATGGTGGGTAACACGCCTAACCTGCTGATCTGCAATGAGGCGCAACCGGCCAAGAATATGAAGGATCTGGTCGAGCTATGCCGGCGCAATCCGGGCAGGATCGGCTTCGGCTCGGCCGGCATCGGTTCAAGCCAGCACCTGACGCTGGAAATGATGAAACTGCGGGCCAATGTCGACGCCCTGCATGTGCCTTACAAGGGTTCGGGTCCGTTGCTGGTCGACCTGATGGGCGGGCAGATTCAGTACAGCTTCGACACCATGACCGCGGCAACCCCACATGTCAAGGCCGGCAAGGTGATCGCGATTGCGCAAACCCGCACCCAGCGTTCCAAGGCATATCCGAATTTGCCGACCATGGATGAACAGGGCTTCCCCGGCTTCGACTCCGGCACCTGGTACGGCCTGGTCGGGCCGGGTAAACTTCCGGCATCGATGGCGCGGCGCATGAATGAAGATATTAACAAGGTGTTGGCGATGCCCGACGTGATGGAACGCCTCGATCAGTATGGGGCGGAGGATGCAGGTGGATCAAGCGAGAAATTTGCCGAGTTCATGCGCGTGGAGCAGCAGAAGTGGGCCAAGGTGATCAAGGATGCGAAGGTGTCGACCGAAGGGTGAAAAAAACCCGCATGGTAACGTGCGGGGTTTTTGTAGTGCGTGAGAAAACGTCTGGACTGATAGGACTTGCTTCCTTATTTTTAAAACCCGACGTAAAAGTCTTGAGCGGTGAGGGTAGCGTGGTTGGACAAAAAAGCTAATTGAATTGCACTGCCATCTGCATCGTAATAAAGAGCCCCCTATGCTTTTATCATAGATGATTCTCGTATCAGCGTTCTTCTCCAAGTAACCCTCATACGCGCTGGTGGCCCTCCGGCTCCATTTAAAACGTCGTTCCCCGCCCCGCCCTTAATCGCATCATTTTGACCCGCATGCATTGACGATCCAGAGCACGGGTTGATTGCATAATATATAAGCCGATGCATATAGGCGGATACCTGGTTGCAAAGGCAATATCCTTATATCAGCCGACAGTCGTAAAGCATATTTTCCTATAGGAAATTGATCATGTTTTTTGTAAAGGGAATGAACGATTTAACTGCAATGTCGTCTATCACGCTGACTGTAATAAATAATTTCCGGTAGGAAGTTTCTCCGTCTAAATCTTTTCTAATGGCAATGCTGGCCAGTAATGGCCGCATGCTTTCCGCCTTATGCATCTATGAACACTTTTACGACGCCACCGGCTCAACTGGGCTCCCTGGAATTTAAACCGGGTCTGCCGCCCGAACCTGATTTTCTAGCCGGCGGCGGAGATGTCGGCGCACAAATGCGCCAGCACGACTGGCGTAATTCGCCACTTGGCTCTCCACATGCCTGGCCATCCACTCTCCGCACGCTGGTTCCCGTGATACTCAATGCCAGGCTGCCGCTGTGCGTGGCCTGGGGCCCGCAACTGTGCCTGCTTTATAACGATGCCTATGCACAAATCCTCGGCTGCGGTCATCCGGGCGTGCTTGGGCGGCCGCTGAGCGAGATCGGCGGGGATATCCTGGCGGCCAGCGTCCCGCACATCGAGCGCGCCCTGCTCGGAGAAGGAACTTGTACCGATATCCTGCCGCTGACAATCACGCGCAATGAACAGCAAGAACATTCGTGGTTCAGCTTTTTCTATTCGCCCTTGCGCGATGAGGCCGGCGCCATTTGCGGCGTATTTGGCGGGTGGACCGAGAGCACGGAGCAGGCGCAGGCCGGACGTCGCCAGGCATTCCAGTCGGAACTGACCGGGCTGCTTCATGGCGGTGTGGATACCGATGCGACATCGCTGGACGTTACTGGAGAAGTGCCCGGCGCTGTGGTAACTGCGCGCAAGGAGGCGGAGGCCGCCCTCCACGAAAGCGAGCAGCGCTTTCGCGCATTGTTTGAACATCATACCGATGCGATATTTTCACGCGACCTCGACGGCAATCTTATTTCGGCAAACCAGGCACTTCCCAGGCTCACCGGCTACACGATGGAGGAATTGCAGGCGCTGCCGCATGCCGCCATCATCGCGCCTGGGCAGGTCGAGCAAGCCCTGGCCCTCTTCAAGCAGGCGGCCAATGGCTGTCCGCAGAATTTCCGCAACACGATCATCCGGAAAGACGGCACCGCAATTGAAGTTGAATCGGCATTCGAACCGATTCTCGTGAATGACAAGGTGGTCGGTGTCTATGCAATCGTGCGCGACATGACCCAGGCGGTAGAATATGAAAGCCATATTCAGTACCTGGCTTCGCATGACGCCCTGACCGGTTTGCCGAATCGCCATTTGCTGGATGACCGCCTGCATCATGCGATAGAGCAGCGCGGCGGCGGCATACTGGGCATCCTGTTCGTCGACCTGAACCGGTTCAAGATGGTCAATGACTGCTTCGGCCATGACAAGGGCGATCTGCTGTTGAAAATGATTGCGCGGCGGCTGAAGAAAGCAGTGCGGGAAGGGGATACAGTGGCACGGCTGAGCGGCGATGAATTTGTCGTCGTGATTGAAAACGTCGACTCGATTGAAAGCATCGCCGCGATCGCCGACAACATATTGGAAGCGGTGGCCGCGCCTTTTAATCTGGGCGGCCATGAACTGACCATATCCTCCAGCATCGGCGCCAGCGTTTTTCCAAAGGACGGGAATGACGCGGCGACCCTGATCAAGCATGCGGACCTCGCCATGCATCAGGCGAAAGAACTCGGTTCCAGCACCTTCCGGTTTTTCAATCGCGAGATGAATGTCCAGATGCTCGATCGCCTGCTGACCGAGACCGGCTTACGGCAGGCGCTGGAGCGCGATGAACTGGTGGTGCATTACCAAACCCGGGTCGATGTGCAGAACGGCGCCACCATCGGCGTCGAGGCGCTGATCCGCTGGATGCATCCGGAACGCGGCCTGATTCCGCCGACCGAGTTCATTCCTCTGGCAGAAGAAATCGGCTTGATCGGCGCGATTGGAGAGTGGGTGCTGCTGACGGCATGCCGTCAGAACCAGGCATGGCAGGATGCCGGGCTGCCGAACGTCAAGATGTCGGTCAACCTGTCGGCTTACCAGTTGAATTCGCCTTCATTCGCCGGGACGCTTCAACGCATCCTTGATGAAACCGGGCTTGATCCGAAATGCCTGGAGCTGGAAATCACCGAGTCCGGCCTGATGCAGGATTTCGATACTTCGCTTGAAACCCTTCTGGAGATCCGCGAAGCCGGGGTGTCGATATCGATCGACGATTTCGGCACCGGCTATTCATCGCTCAGCTACCTCAAGCGCTTGCCGATCGATACGCTGAAAATCGATAAATCGTTCATCTGCGATTTGAATCACGATCCCGACGATGCGGCGATCGTGGCGGCGACAATTGCCCTCGCTCACAATATGGGCCTGGAAGTGGTTGCCGAGGGCGTTACGAACGCGGAACAGGTCGCGTTCCTCACTGACCGGCAATGCAATGCGATGCAGGGCTTCCTGTTCAGCCGTCCGTTGTCGGCAAAAAATGTGGAGCGCTACATTCGCGGTTCGGCGGTTTCGGAATCGACGGTGCATGCAATCCAGTAAGTATGGCAATAACGCCGTGCGCGCTGGCGGGCGCACACCACGTCGGTTCATTACGGCAATACTACATGCGGCGCGTATTTTTTTTTGCCGGCGATTGCCGTTTGACGTAGATCAAGGCCTCGCCGTTCTTCTTGCGCTGCATTTCAACAGGCGTCAACCGATCATGGATTCCTTTCGTTGTGAGCAGACCGACTTATTAAAGTCGCCATGTTCCATTTCCTGAAAGGTGTTTCAAATGAATAAACTGATCATTGCGCTCTTATCCGTGGCACTGACAGGCGCATTCGGCTCTTCCGCGTTTGCGGCAGCGCACACGGCTGCGCCCGCGTCCGGCGCCACTTCAACCACTACCACGACGAATAGTGCCGACGCCAAGGCCGATAAAAAGGCTGCCAAGGCTGACGAGAAAGCCGCCAAGGCAAAGGCCAAGGCCGACAAGCAAAAGGCCAAGGCCGATGCAAAAGCAGCCAAGGTTAAAGCCGAGGCGCAGGGCGACAAGGCTGCAGCCAGGGCGGACGCCAATGCAAGCAAGGCGGAGACGAAAGCCGACAACGCCGCAAAGTCGTCGGGAACCACCGGCACAATGGGTACCACCGGCACCACCACCAAGTAATTTAAACCGGTTTCCAATCAAGGCAGGCGCGTCCTGCCTTTTTTCTCGCCAGCGTTTTCGGTCAGGCACGAGGATTGCTCGATTATTCATGCCGAAGGCTGGTTTCATCCATTTTCAACGCCGACATTGAAGGATGCCGTTATGAATGCTATTGCGAAAAAGCTGTCTCCCACGATCACCAATATGATCCGAATGGATCATACCCATGTACTGGAAACTTTTCATCAGTATGAAATTGGTACAAAACCAAGGGTAAAGCAGGCCCTCGTTAATACCGCATGTGTCGCACTGGAAATTCATGCACAGTTAGAAGAAGAGATTTTCTATCCGGCAATGCGAACAGTGTCTACTGACAGTGCAGTGCTCGAAAAAAGTTATCCCGAGCATGATGCGATGCGCACATTGATCGCCCAGTTGCGCGCAATGGAGCCGACCGACGCCGAGTACGATCAAACTTTTATGAAATTAATGCGCGATGTAATGCATCATGTCGCTGATGAGGAAACCACCTTGCTGCCGGATGCCGAGCGGCTGCTGACGGACCGGCTCGGTGAACTAGGCGCCGAGATGACCAAGCGACGCTTGCAGCTGGCTGCACCCCGTGCCGGCGAGATTGCCTACAATACAGTACGCGGTCTTCCGACCACATCGATGCTGGTTGCTGCGGGAGCCGTGCTGGCCGGGACGTATCTTGTGAAACGTTCCTCAAGGCGGCCGTTTTCATTCCGATAATGTTATCGGCGAATATTCATGGTGATGAAGCCGCGATAGCCTGCGGCTTCCGTCAAGATTGCTGCAATTTAAACGGTTGTTGCGTAAGGTTAATTTTGATCAATAAATTAACGGAAACAAGTGCTATTCTTACATTAAGCAGGGGAATTTTTACGCCGATACGCTAGGCGTTGCACTTTTTTTGTTTTCAAGACGATGAATTCAATTAATGCCGAAGCTGGCGAAAAGTCCCGCATGCGCGTGCTGGCAATCGAGGACAACCAGGATTTCGCACAGTTGTTCGGACATATCCTGGAAATTATGGGATGCGACCTCGATATTGCCGCTGATGCGCAAACTGGGCTGGAAATCGCGCATAAGGTCGTGCCGCACGTGATATTTTGCGATATCGGCTTGCCCGGCGATATGGATGGATACGACTTCGCGCGCGCTTTGCGGTCCGACCCGGGTTTGCAGCATATTCCCCTGATTGCCGTTTCCGGTTACACGGCTGCCGAGTACAAGCAGAAAGCCATCAAGGCCGGCTTCGACCGTGTTTTTCCGAAGCCGGTCAAGTTTGCCGATATTAACGAGGCGCTTACGACATTCTCACTCGGCATTCGCTTCTAATCCGTAATGGAAGCCATCACCTAATTCGTAACGCCGTCCGAAAAAGACTTTTCCGGCAAGATCAGCGTGACTTCCAGGCCGCCCTGTGAAAGATTGGCCAGTGTCAGGCTGCCTGCATGCTGTTCGGCGATATTGTGGGCGATGGTCAGCCCGAGGCCGGTGCCGCCGGTATCGCGCGAGCGGGAAGTCTCGATGCGATAGAACGGTTCGAATACTTTTTGCAACTGATCTGCTGGAATTCCCGGTCCGCCGTCCTGTATGCGGATGCGGGCACGGGGCGCGCCGTCGGCGGCGTCGCGCTGCACGGTCACGTTTGCGAAGCCGCCATACTTCACCGCATTATCCACCAGATTGATCAGGCAGCGGCGCAAGGCGGAGGGACGGGCCATGACGGACATGCGCGACTTGCCCTCCAGGGTGACTCGCTGACCCGCATCGCTGGCATCGCAGCAGACGCTGTCGAGCAGGGAATCGAGATCGAGGCGTTGCATCGGCTCGGCGGTATCCATGCTGCGCGCCAGTTCCAATCCTTCACGCACCATCGATTGGGTGGCCGACAAATCCTCGATCAGTTTCTCGCGCAATGATTCGTTGTCTACTTTTTCAAGGCGCAGTCGCAGGCGCGTTAACGGGGTTTGCAGGTCATGGGTGATTGCGGCGAGCATTTGGGTGCGCTGCCGGATATGCTGCCTTATGCGCGATTGCATCGCGTTGAACGCGGCGGTCGCCTGCCGGATTTCAGTGGCTCCCTGCTGTGTCAGCGGCGGCTGATCGATGTCGTTGCCGAGGTCGCGGGCCGCCTGCGCCAATTGCTTCAGGGGCCGCATCGTCATACGCGCCACTACGTACGCCAGCAGGCCGATACTCAGCAAGAACAGGGTGATGGTGGGAATGAAATCGATGCGGGGCGGCGGCATCGGATTGCGCGGCGGCAGCAGCATCAGGCGCACTTCGCTGTTATCGCGGAGGGTCACGGCAATCGATTCGCACGCGGCCTGCGGCGGCCTGCCGCCGGTTTCCGCCCGCCAGCCGCGCGGCAGCGGGCAGTCGGCCGCCGGCCCGAGCGGCACAACATGATATTCGTCGCCGAGGCGTTCGCCGAGTGGGCCCGCAAGATTGCCTGGATTGCCGGGGCCGACGGTGGGTTGCGCGCCGACGGCGGCCGCCGGCGCGAGCTCGGCCCGCAGGCCAAAGCGTCGCGCAGTAGCGAGAAAGGCGGACCGTCCGGCGGCCGGAATGGCATCGAGCGTGAGGATGAATTGCTCGGCCTGCTCGACGGCGCGCGCCTCGCGAAACTGGCCGATGGTGCGCTGACGTTCGCCGAATGCGAGCCACCAGGTCAACGCAGCCGATGCCAGGATGCCGAGCAGCAGGATCAAAAAAACCCGCCCGCTCATTGAACGAAAAAACGCGATCATGCCGGCGGTCCGGCAGTCACCGGCACGGCCAGCACATAGCC
>JAQGMO010000349.1 GCA_028292315.1 Herminiimonas sp.
TCCGCTAATCCTATTCATCGCATATTACCTTGGGCTGAACCGCTATATCAGCAAAGATGGGATACGTATTTTGCTGGTAAACGTTTTCGGCTTGGTGGGATTTATCGTTGTTCCTACCATTATCGACAGTAAAAAGAAACAGTTGAGGAAGTTCATACCGCTCCCGAAAAAAAACAACGTAGTGGCAACGATCTGTCAACTCCAGAACCTTAATAATTCCGACGCGTGGCGCATTTTTCATGCATCTTGCAGATGGTCTGGCATATGCGCATTCTTTATCGGTATGTGGTTTGGCACGGTGCTAACCGTCGCCTTCGAATATTGGATTTATCCCTTTTTGATTAATCTCTAAACACCGGGAATCGCATGCCAACTACTTCACTTAGTACTTCGCCGTTGATGAATAAAACTAACGCGTTCGTGGAAGTATTTAAGGCGAACTATGATGTTTTTGTAAATCCAAACGCTTCCTCGTATGAAAAAAGCGCGGCCGCTGTTACATTTGCCGGCACTGTGCTTGGTATGGTTGAGACCGCTCTTGAACATCCATTAATGGAGCGGATTGCCAAATACGGAGGGCGGGGGCTTGGTGGTATTGGCTTGGGTATCTCGGTGGCCCAGCTTACGGAAGCGATTAAAGATTATGACGCAAAACGTGGTCACATGGACCCTGCCGTACGCGACGCGTCATTCAATAATCTGGTCGATAAATCACTTGGCACGACGGGAAGTTTTGGGGCATTGATGGCACTCGCGCCAGGGTTCCAGGTGACAGGACTTGCCGTGTGGGCGCTCGCAACTACTGGGCAGGAAATCGTTTCTGGCAGCTTAAGTAACGCAGCAACCGGCACCCACAAGGAAATAAGTGACTTCGTCGATACCTTTATCGCAAATAACTTCAGCTTCAAAGGCGATCCCTCCATATTGCTGCAAAAGCCAATAACGACCACCCAATACGTTGACACGTTTGTACCGACGCCTTTAACACCGCAACAGAACATTGCGCTGAATCTGTCTCCCGATGGCCATCCACTGGGCGTGTCGGTCATCACCAAGGACCCAGACGGGACGGTGACAAGGCATATCGTCAGCCATCGAAGCGGGGATGTTTTCTACACAACCGATATCAAGGGCAATGTCGACAAGGGAACCTACGTTGCAATAACGACCCAGAAAGGGCTGGACGGCAACCTGCTCGCCCTGGATTTTTCCTATCAAACTGCGCAGGGCAGTGCGCTGAAGACAATCTCCACCAAAGTTCCCGCCACCGACAGCATGAAGTCAACGGTCTCCATTTCGTTCGATCATGTCCCGGTAGTCATTCCTCAAAATTCTCTGGAAATCGATCCGGTGGAAGGATCGCCCGGCTGGTCGTGGCGATCTTCCTCGGACGGCACGTCGCAGCTCGTCGATCCCGACGGCAATGCCATTCTCAACCAGACAGTCGGTGAAACGATGTCGCGCGCCCCGGACACAGGCATTTTTTCGCTGACACGTGCCAACGGAGCCCGTGAATTTTTCGATCCGGTTACCGGCACCCGCGTTTTTCAGGCCGCGGATGGCTCGGGCACGGTTTCGCCAGGCGACGGATCCGCGCTCACTAGTTTCAGCGCCAATCAGTTTGTGCTCAACCCTGACGGCAGCTTCACCATCAGCCCGGTCGAGCAGACGCCGCTTACCTTGTTCGATGGATCGGATGCATTTACAGTTACTACCGATAATACCGGCGAATCGTTCCACCAAACTGCAGTCGACCAGATTGCCGATGCCGCGCAAATCGAGCAAGGGGAGGTGATCTCGGGTGGCGGCTGGTCCGTGAATTTCGCAGTCGACCAGCTCAACAACAACCAGATCATCAACGGCGCCGTGAATAATACCGGCCCGGCGGCCGTGACCCAGATCATTGCGGATGGCTTTCGGCCGGGGAATGGCAACTTGGGAAGCCCGGTCATCGATCCGGCGGCGCATTTGCTCGGCACAGGTTTTTATGACGACAGCGCGGCGCACCTCGGTTCATGGCTCAACAACGCCAACGCGCTGGCGCAGGTCACGCTGCCGACCGATCCGCTGCTGCTCGATCTGGACGGCGACGGCGTCGAACTGACCAGCTTCATCGATGCACCGGTGCTGTTCGACGCCGACAATGACGGCGGAAGCCTTGAACAAACCGGATGGGTATCCCCGGACGACGGCATCGTCGTGCTCGACCGTAACGGCAACGGCACCATCGATAACATCAGCGAGACGATTTCCGAATACTTCGGCGGCGCGGCGGGCGCCAACGGTGAGGCTGGCGAAAAATTGTTCAGGGATGGTTTCGCCGCGCTTGCTACGCTGGACAGCAACAATAACAATCTCTTCGACCAGAATGACGCCGCATGGCATAGCGCAAAAGTCTGGGTCGACGCGAACCACGACGGCAAGAGCTGGACCGATGCAGACAACAACAATGCCTTGGACGCCGGCGAACAAACCGAGCTGAAATCTTTTTCAGAACTCGGCATCACGCAAATCCACCTGTACACCCAGGCGCAATCGGGTGAAGTGCGCGACGGCAATGAAGTGCTGGCGCGGGGCACTTTCCTGCAGAATGGCATGCTCAGGGAAGCGGTCGCGGCGAATTTCCTGGCGAATCCGAATGGCAGCACGATCAGCACCGGTGCAGAGGGCAGCGGCACCATCGTGCAGACCCAGGGCGGAACAAACACCGGCGCCGCCAGCGCTTACGTGGCGTCGTCTGCAAGCGGCGAGGTGATCGACGTCGCCGTGAAGGGCGTAAATAATGCTGCGGGCGGCAGCGGCGACGATATCCTGCACGGCGACGCCAATAGTAACTGGCTCGCAGGCGGACAAGGCAGCGATACCTTTAGCGCCGGCGGCGGCGACGATGTGCTGATCATCGATGCCCTTGACCTGCAGGCGAATATCCGTGCCGGAGCCGGCACGGACATAGCGCAAGTGGTCGGGGACCAGGGCGTGGTCCTGAACCTGGCAAAAGCGCAGCTTGAAGTCGCGCAGGGCGGCCGCGGCAGCGACGTGCTGATCGGCGGCGGCCGCGACAGCGTGTTCGTCAGCGGCGGCGACGGCGACGACGTCATAATCGGCGGAACCGCAAACGATGCGCTGTCAGGCGAAAACGGCGCGGACTGGGTCGAAGGCGCCGGTGGCAACGATGTCTTGCGCGGACACCGCGGGCGCGATCAGCTGCTGGGAGGAACAGGGGACGATTTGCTCGATGGCGGACAGGATGATGACAGCCTGTCCGGCGGCCTGGGCAACGACGTCCTGAAAGGCGGGCAGGGCGACGACTTTCTTAACGGCGGCGATGGAATCGACGTGGCCGAATACTCGGGCAGCTACGCGGACTATCGTATCGTCGCGGGTGCCGGCGGAATGTGGATCAGCGACAGGAAAGGCGGCCGCGACGGCGTGGATTTTGTGTCGAATGTCGAGCGCCTGAATTTCAGCGATCTTTCGCTGGTCGATCCGCAGCTTGCCAATCCGACGCCGGTCAAGGATACCCTTGTCAGGGATGGCGCCAACGCCGCGTTCGACCGTGCCAGCCCCCATCTCATCGCTGCGGCCCAGCTGCTCGGCAACGATATCGATAATCAGGGAAACAGCCTGCGCATCACCGAGCTATCGGACAGTCAGGGCGGCACCGCCGTGCTGACCGGGCAGGGCGACGTGCTGTTCACCCCCGATGCCGGCTATACCGGCATGATGGGTTTCAAATACACGATCGCCGACAGCGAGGACAATCCCGCGCCTGACGTTGTGCAGCTAGGCACCGATACCCGGGCGCGCATGCGCGCCGCAGTGTTCCTGGCCGCGCCCACCGATCCGACCGATCCGCTATTCAGCGAGCAATGGTATCTGTCCGACGCGAATATCCTGCCGGTCTGGGCCGACTATACCGGCCGCGGCGTCCGGATCGCCCAGTTCGAACCTGGCGGCGCCTTCAGTGCACACAAGGAAGTGCTCGACTTCCGCCATCCCGATCTGCAGCCCAATATCGATGCCGCATGGCTGGCCAATGCGGCGCCCGGCGAACGGGCCGGCGAAGGCAGCGGCGAGAAGTTTTCCAGCCACGCGACGCTGGTAGCCGGCGTCATGGTTGCGGCAAAAAACGGCGAGGGCGCGATCGGTGTCGCCCATGGCGCCAGCGTCGCCGGCTTCTGGATCGCAAACGATGGCCGGGATTTCAGCGCGCTTTCGCACATGAAGGAATTCGACGTCGCCAATGAAAGCTGGACCACTACGGTTCGCTTTGGCGTCGAGGTCCTGCCGATCGGCGATCAACAGAAGGATGTGTGGGACGCGGCCCGCGATGGCCGCAATGGCCTGGGGACCGTCATTGTCGCCGCCGGCGGAAATGACCGGGCAACGGGCGGCGATGCCAATACATCCATCGTGGGAAACAGCCGCCTGAAGATCGCTGTGGGCGCCATTAATGCCAGCACCGATCTGAGCACGCTGCAGGTGCAACAGGCGCCGTTCAGCAATCCCGGCGCCAACCTCCTGGTTTCCGCGCCTGGCTCCAACATTGCCTCGACCAGCCGGTTGATCGAAAGCGGCAACGGCTCGGTGTTCGGCAACAGTTATGAAACCACGCAAGGTACCAGCTTTGCCACACCGATCGTCTCCGGCATCGTCGCCCTGATGCTCGAAGCGAACCCTGACCTCGGATACCGGGATGTGCAGGAAATCCTGGCGCTGACGGCCGTGAAGATTAACGATGGCGGCACCGCCTGGGAAAACAATGGCGCGCGCACCTGGAATGGCGGCGGCATGCATATCAGTCACGATTACGGTTTTGGCAAAGTCGATGCCCGGGCGGCGGTACGCCTTGCCGAGACGTGGATGCGGCAGGAGACATTGCACAATGAGCGTAAATGGACTAGCCCGACGGATTCAGGCGCCGTCAACCTGAGCATTCCCGACAATGACCCGGCCGGACTCAGCCTGACGCTGGAGGCGCCCGAAGGCATCAGGGTAGAGCATGCCGAGGTCACGCTGAACCTGACCCATGCGCGGGCCGGAGACCTGAAGGTCATGCTGGTGTCCCCCGACGGCACCGAATCGTTGCTGATGAACCGGCCGGGAAAGGCCCCGGGAAGTGCTCTGGACGACCGGGGCGACGCAAGCTTCGCCGGATCCGACAGTCTTTCCGCCGTGCTCATGAGCACCCGTGACTGGGGCGAATCCAGCGGCGGCAACTGGACGCTCAGGGTAGTCGATGCAGCCGGTAGCGACACGGGCATCCTGCAGAGCTGGAACCTCAGACTGTACGGCCGCGCCGAAACAGCGCGGGACGACTACATCTACACCGATGAATATGCAGTTCTGGCGGAACAGGGACGCAATATCGTCAACGACACCAATGGCGGCTTCGACACGATCAACGCCGCGGCGGTCCTGCGGGCGAGCCGCATCGACCTGGAGTCGGGGGTTTCATCCATAGGCGGAACCGCGCTTGCCATCCAGAATTCCGCCGAGATCGAGAACGCCGTGGGCGGCGACGGCGACGATACCCTGATCGGCAACAGCGGGATCAACCGCCTGACTGGCGGCCATGGCAATGACGCGCTGTCCGGCGGGGCCGGCATCGATCTGCTGGACGGCGGCGCAGGAACAAACCTGCTGTCCGGCGGCGCCGATAATGATTATTTCATCATCAGGAAGCGCGAGCATGCCAACGACGAAGTGATCGATTTTGTGCAGGGCTCAGACCATATCGTGCTGGCCGGATTCGGTCCGGAAGCCGCAGCGACTCTAAATGCAACGCAGGCCGGAGCGGACACCCGCATCGAATTTGCGGACGGACAAAGCCTGTTGCTTCGCAATATAGCGGCCAACAGCCTGTCAGCTGCCGACTTCGTCAGCATCGACGCCTTGCCGATTCACTCCTTATCCGCTTCAACCCTGTTTGGCACCGACGTCAACGACACAAATTACGGAAGCGTTGGCGGCGATTACCTGTACGGCGGGGCGGGCAATGACCTGATGGTAGGCGATCCCAACAATACCGGCGAGGGCAGCGGCGATGTGCTCGACGGCGGCGCCGGCAATGATGAAATTGTCGGCGGCGCCGGGCATGACGTGCTTCGCGGCCGCGCCGGGGCCGACTACCTGCAGGGCGACGCCGGCGACGACACTCTCTATCTGGAAGGCGATAGCCTGGTCGATACGAACGACCATGGATCCAACGCGTCGGTAAGGGGCGACGCTGGCGCCGACCGGTTTGTCATGGCACAAGCCACCCGCACCGACGCAATGGCGACCAACTTCATCTGGGACTTCGAACTCGGCGAGCCGGGCGCGCCAGTGGATCGCCTCGACCTGTCAGCGATTGACGGCGCAACCGGATTCGACAAGCTGGAAATCGCGGATGGAAATCTTGATTTGGGAACCGGCGCTCCGATTACCGAATTACGTGTGCGTGACGATCCGCTTGAGCGGACGATCACGCTCTACAATATTTCCGCATCTCAGTTACGCCCAGAGCATTTTACATTCAACACCGAGGCGGCCCCACCGCTGACACGCATCACCGGTACCGCTGGGTCCGACACGCTGACCGGCGATGCAGGCGGTAACACGCTCGATGGCGGCGCCGCAGCCGATACCATGGCGGGGCGCACTGGCGATGACACCTACCTGGTCGACAACGCGGGCGATCGCGTGGTCGAAGTGGACGGCGGCGGCGCGGATACGGTAATCGCCGGCGTCGCCTACGCGCTACCGGGCGAGGTCGAAAACCTGGTTCTCTCGGGAGCGGGCAATCTCGGCGCTACCGGCAATTCCGCCGCCAACCGCCTGGTCGGCAATAGCGGCAATAATACCCTGGACGGCATGGGCGGTTCCGACACGATGGTGGGAGGCGCGGGCGACGATATCTATGTGGTCGACACAGGTACGGATTCCGTGATCGAGCAGGAAGGCGGCGGACTGGATACGGTATTGTCATCGGTGTCCATTATCGCCGGGCCGAATCTCGAAAATATCACGCTGACCGGATCTGATGCAATCAATGCGGCCGGCAATGAACTTGCCAACGTCCTGCAAGGCAACGACGCGGCGAACCGGCTTGATGGCGGCGCCGGGGCCGACACGCTGATCGGCGGCGCCGGCAGCGACATCTATCTGTTCTATCGCGGCGCCGGCGAGGATCGCATCATCGAGAACGAATCCGCGCCCGGCAACACGGATACCATCCTGATCGGCGACGGCATAGCCATCGACCAGTTGTGGCTCCGCAAGCTCGAATCCAACGACCTCGAGTTAAGCGTGATCGGCACGAACGACCGGATGATCATAGATAACTGGTTCGACCCGGGCAATGGGGGCGGTCCGCTCACTGCCGGGCGTATCGAACAGTTCCAGACATCGAACGGGCTAACCCTGTTTGATACGCAGGTCGACAAGCTGATCAGTGCAATGGCCGGTTTCGCACCGCCATCCGCTGGACAAACCAGTCTGCCGCCAGACTACCAGGCCGCGCTTGCCCCGGTGCTCGCGGCAAACTGGAAATAACGATTCCATGCCGGGGGCATTAACCAGCCTGCACGGTCATGTATCAATGCCCGTTTTTTCAGGGATGCCCCCCGGTTTGTCCTGGTTTGAAAGAGCGACATGTCCGCATCGGCCAGCTTTCGTTGCGTGAACATTAATACCATCGTCAATAGCGGCGTAATGCTGATAAGCAAACTGGTTACCATCACCACCATGTGGCTGGGCGCCAAGTTCGTGATCGAAGGCGGCATGTCGATTTCCATACCGTTGGTGGCGTAGTGTCAGCGGCGCAGCCATTGATGATGGCCGTGCCGAAAGATGACGCACTCGAGGTAGAGGCGCTGCTTGAAAACTAGGAAATCGGTTTTGTGAACCCGGGGTAGAACGGGGAAGTCAAGGTGGAAACCTTCCAGTACACCAAGTACCGAACGATACCTGCTGACGTATTCATGTTTCAAACGATGCGATCAATGAACAAAAAAAGGACTCGTGTATTCCACCCGTATCAAGATGACGCCCACCGTCATGAAACTGGAAGACAGGAACGTCAACGTCAGTCCGGGCATGGCCAAGGCCTAACGACGCGTTGAGCACATCGCAAGTGAGTGTGCTTCACTGCATCGTTACGTTGCATATTACCCTATACGGTATTTTAACTAGGCTAGCGTTGGATGACCGCTTTCCAATTGGAATTGCAGTGGCGGCTTTTGGCCGGTAGTACGCATTCGAGAATTGGCGCTTTCGACTCAATGCTTTGCCTAGGGTAGGCAATCGCAGGCGACGCGGATTGCCCTAGGCGCTGTCGGCTGTTGCCATGGCAAATGTAAAACAGAGTGCCGACGGGTGCATATCGAGGTATTTTTCTAATCTATTACTTCATTGAATCGGTGGTTACCCTATTTGTGATCCTGACGGGAGGACAGCAAGATTGATGGCCTGGGTCGTCCGCGTTCGCTAAAACACGGCTCCTGATGTCCTTAAGAACTCGACGAAATTAACGCAGTCCACTCGTACGCCACGCATCCCACAGACAGCGGGAATCTTATAGTTGTATATCTTCTTGCCAGGAAGGGTAGGTTGCGCATTCTCGTTGGAAACAAGTCGCACGCCATGACAGTAGGTGCTCGCAATGATAAACAGATCGTTTTCATCCACACCTCCACCGTAACGGTCGCCGACGATCCCGAGCAAGTTCTTGAGGCGCAGTGCTTCGGTTAGGATCTGGTTGCTCATGTCAATCGATCGCAGGCCGTTTTCCCGCAACCATTGATAACAATCTTGCGCCATGTTCGAGACTTCAACGATAGCGACAGACGGCAACTGGATGCCTCCTGAGTCGAGTTGCTGAGCCATCCAGCGCCACATCGACGGAAACTGCCCAATAGGATAATTGTCCCACGCGTGAATAATGGAAGAGGTATCAAAGACCTGCATAGAAGCTTTCCAGCTTATGCAGGTCGCTTATGTTGAGTCCATCGAGATACCGGCTTGCTTTGGCCAAAGTGATTCGCTGTTCACCCAGCGCGTCCAGCACGGTGCGTACAAATGTGTCGCCAAAAATATGGATCGGTTCGCGGTTTCGGTATGCACGCGACCCGCTACCCTCATCCTGTGCCTTGAACGACTCGGCTTTCCAGTTGCGGTAGGCAGCATACTGCTGTGGCGAGAGGCGTCCATTATCGAGTAGGCGGCGTAAAATCACTTCCGCGCTGATGCCCCATGCGCGGCGGTGACCGCTCAACCAGTTGTCGTACTCACTAACAGCCTGTGGACGTTCCACATCACTGATCTGGGCCAGGAACTCATCAGGCACCAGAAGACAGCCGGCGAACGCGTTGGCTTCCTGCTCATGCCCTTGATGCGCGTGCATATCGTGATCGTCGTCGATCGAGCTCGCCTTATGCAGTAGCAGATGTCCAAGCTCGTGCATGAGAGTGAACGTCTGCTGGGTGTCCCATGGTTGTTTCTTGATAACGATGACCGGGCATTCCGAGTCGTATAGGGTGAAGCCCAGAATCGGGCTGTCCTTGGCGATCTGCCACTTCCCGCTGTATCCATTACTGCGAAAGACCAGAATCCCCTTGCGCTCGAGTGCTGCCCGATACGAATCGAATGTATTGCGGTCACTCAAGTCGAGCCAGCGCCGGACGATGTGGGCCGCTTCCTCAACATTGTTAGCCGGCAGATCCGTAGGGGAAAATTTTGGTAGATCGTCGCCTGCAACCTCGTCGCGCAGCGAGAGATAAATTTCACGCTGCTGCTCAACTCTTTCGATCAATACCTTGACCTTAGCCGATAGCTCGGGCTTTTGATTGGCCAACGTACGGAAGGCAAGCGTGTGCACTTGCTCTTCAATGACAGGCCCGGGCTCCAGGAAAAACAGAATGCCGCGGCTGAAATAGCTAGCGATCTTGCTCAGCTGATTGAACGTCAATCCTGCTTCTCCGGCCAGCACCGCTATCAAGCTGGCAGGAGAAATCCCGACATCGGCGGCCAGTTGCTCGGGCGTGATGCCAAAATCGTCGCAACACCAACGGATACGGTCGGGATTGATTGATTGAATGCGTTCCATATCTGGCAAATTATACATACTGATCACTTTGTCAAGTTCGCACTAATCAGCGTCTGCTTAACTTAAAGTCGTGAAATGGCGACAAAAGCGCGATGTAGAGAAATTTAGGCTTGCAGTTTCAGGCAACTGCACGGCCTGATTTGTCGCCACTTTGCTCTAAAGCAGAACATTGCGCACTCATTAGACATGTGCTCATATTACTGTTATTTTATACAGTATGGCGGTATATGTTGTTTTTCGGTCATTAAGTTAAAGAAGCAGCGTTAAGTGACTGTTTAAAAACTTCGCAGCAACGCCAGAGTTATAGCCATTTCGGCGAAGACCCAGGGTGTGGCCGTGTGGACGAAAGAGAATCGGCGTCAGCGTAAGCAAGCCAAACCGCGAGAGCCGCACGGTTACCAGACCGATGTCAGCGACCAGGAATGGCAATTGATCGCGCCGTTGCTGCCAGTGCAGCGAACCGGACGGCCGCGCAAGACGGATTTGCGGGCCGTAATCAATGCGCTGCGTTACATGGTGCGCAGCGGCTGCGAGTGGCGCATGTTGCCCAACGATTTTCCGCCGCGGGATACCGTGTTTTACTGGTTTGGGCACTTGATGACGCGCATGCTGTTTCGCACAATCCACGACTTGGCCTTGATGCTCGACCGGCGTAAGCACCTAGCCATCCCACCTTGACATTCGCAGCGGCACGCTC
>JAQGMO010000368.1 GCA_028292315.1 Herminiimonas sp.
CAATCATGCTTTTCACGCTCAACGACTGGCTTGCCCTAGCTGGATATTATGTTATGTGGATCGGCTATGACCAGTTCGCGGAGCGCTGGTCGGTCAATCATCCGAGCCTGCTCCGGCAGGTGAACCATTACCGGCGTGAATGGATGCTGCGCTTGACGCAACGGGATGTCCGTATCCAGGATGTCGCGCTGATGGCAAACTTGTCCTCGTCTCCGACATTTTTTGCGTCGACCACCATCCTCATCATCGGCGGCTTGCTTGCGATGCTGGGGCGCACCTCGCAGGCGGTCGCTGTCGCATCCAAGATTCCATTCTCGGCCACTGCGTCCGAATCCGCCTGGGAGGTCAAGATCATACTTCTGGTGGGCGTGTTTGTGTTCGCCTTCTTCCGTTTTACCTGGGCACTGCGGCAATTCAACTTTTGCGCGATTATCGTCGGCGCAGCCCCGTTGGCCTCAAATCTTCAGGGCGATGACGATTTTGTGCGAATCAATTTCGCCGACCGGGCCGGGAAGCTGGTGGCCCTCGCCGGGGAAAGCTTCAACGATGGGTTGCGCGCCTATTATTTCGCGATCGCGGCGCTGACATGGTTCGTGCATCCGCTGGCATTCATGGTGTCAACGGCGTTGGTGGTGCTGATCCTCTATCACCGCGAATTCAAGTCGACGGTGCTACGTACCCTGTCAGGCATCGAAAAGCGTCCTGTAGTTTGAACGGTCGGCTTTTGGGAAGGCCGACTGTACGATTCGGGTCGAGAGTGGCAGTTACGCTTCGATCTCGAATCAGCCATAAGCCGTCAGTTAAATTTTTTCCCATGCAGTCATCGCGCTTATGGAAACCATCCTGTATGTTACAACCATGAAACCTTACGCCTACACTGAATGGTGTTCTGGCAGCCTACCTTTAATGGTTATTTATTCCCCGAGGAACACGGTATATGGCGGAAGCTGGATGCCGCAATCGTCGCAAACTGGTCGCCGCGCTGCAATAGGCGTCGAGGTCGATGGGACTCTGGTTGCGCTAATCCAGATCTCGTGGCCAACCTCTAATCACCGCATACAATATGACGAGTAGCCAAATGCCAGCGCTTAGTCCGAACAGCCATCTCATGAAGACTGGAAAAAAATAAATTAGGATCACGCAAGTGAGAAGCGCGATATAGACGCGAAGAGATTTCATGTTTATTGTTCGTAGTCGCCAAGCACCCCAATGCGCGTGTTTCAGGTAGTCATGGCGAAGCACGGCTGCCTACTCTGACATGTGCTGTCGGGATTACGAACTGCCGTCGCCACGCCTTCCTGCACGGCATCGAACCGGGATGGGACTAAAAAAAACCCGCGGTCTTGCATGAGAGGGCGTCATGGGGGCAAGCGGCGGGTTGCACGTCCAAGTGGAGGGATAGAAGTGCAATGACAGCTTAAGGCACATGTCTGTGGCCCGGTTGAGGTTGCGCAGAGGCCAGCCGTAAAAAGCTGGCTCGGTGGCGATTGGAAGCAGGCCTCTGCCAAACCTTGCTATAAGAGGGAAAATGTTTTTATTTGAAGATAATTTAGTTACGTTCAACAGTAGCAAGCGACGCAAACATTAGGAAATGACAACGGCCGGCTTGGGTATTGAACCGGCACGTTCCTTAACATTCAGGAACTCGACCTGATTCACTTCCAGTGCTTCAATTTCGAACAGACCTTCTTTACACTCATAAAGCGTTTCAAGATCGCCATGCTCGGCGAGTAGCCTATTGAGTTCCACAATGACTTCAGACGTCTTCATCTTGCCTCCCTTCCAGTCGATTGTGCTGCGCATGTACCGGCGGAGTCGAACGTGCCTTAAATATCTTAATCTACGCCAGATAAATTAAAGAAATGCCGTCATGCCGATGAACGACGTCTGCCGGGCGCCTTCCCGCCACCGTGTGGTGTTCTTCTATCTCGGACTTTGGAAATTCTTCGGTCGCGCACTGGCGAAATCCTGTGATCCAATTTACGGGCATGCATACCCGCGGTAATTTTTCCACTGGCCGCTTGACCGTCCCCCATGTTGCCAGCTGCAATTTGCGTCAGCCCACGGTACGCTGTAGCCCATATATCGACCAGATTTGGCATGGAATTGGGTAATTGGTTATGCGTTGCTTGAGCCTGTTTTCCCTGGGCATCGGTAAACTGCTTCACCGTTCCGACACTTTGCTGCATGCCCTGTCCCATAATTTGTGTTATAGATTTTGCAAACTCATTCTGCATGGCCGTCATGATACGAAGCGCATCATTCTGGACTCGTAAGGACGGCTCCGCAGTCGTCGCGCCGGGCCCAGGCTGTGCCAGTGCACCTTTTCCAGGAGATGGTATATCTGCAAGCGATTGCGTTAATTTTAGTTGCTCGGTCGCGACACGTTGCGTAGTGGTCAAAACGAGATGGGTTGCCTGCGCCGCGCTGGCAAGCATGGTGCTGGCATATTGGCGCGATACTGCCAGTTGGGTTTGGACGAAAGGCTCAATCGGGTTGGGAACACTTGGCATCATCGAATCTCCTGGGATCAATGGTAGAAGGTGAAAAGCCAAAACCTGCTTCAATTTGGTCCGTTATCAGTCTGTATCGGACAAGGAACTTGAGGCGTACCGAGGCATACGTGTAAGACGGAGCAGACAGACGGCGTCGGAATCGTCCCGCTAAAATGCAAATTTGACCCCTGTACGTAACATGAGTTCGCTTCATCCACGTCTGTGGTTGTCCCGCGGATTTCGTCAAGCAACAGCCATGGCTTCACGCAAATTGCCAGCCGCATAAATACTGTGTTCATCTCAGAAGCCTGATTGCCGCACCTGGCTGTCTCCACCCGGAGACACAGGCGAGTTCGAAC
>JAQGMO010000371.1 GCA_028292315.1 Herminiimonas sp.
CTGCCTCTCCGCTTTCCAAAGAAACCCTGAAGGGTGAAGCGCAGCAGGCCAAGACCAATGTGAAATCGGATTTCACGAAAGCGAAAAACTCGACCAAGCGCACCGTCAGGAAGGTGAAAGCCAAAGGGAAAGCGGTAGCCAGGACCGATGCCCCTGCCGGCAAGCCTGATGCCAGGACCAACACGGCGCCGAAGAACCCAAGCTGATAGCGCCCGGTTCTAATTGTCAAAGCTGGACACGAACCACGAGAACCCGCTTCAGCGGGTTTTTTTATGTCGGTCGCCGGTGTTCGGGTAGTTGGAGAAGTGCGCCTTTCCTCAATTCCTACGTTAAGTCGCGACGCTATCTGACATGTTTTGGAGCGCCTCGGCTGGAACACGAGCGCGAGATTTATCTCAAAGAAGAAAGGGCTGAAGTACCGGTGATGGACAAATCATCCGGCATTACCCGCGCCGGGCTTCATGCCGCGATTTGAGATTCATTCTGCTTAATAGCGAGGTAAGTCATGACCGACTCGAAACCCGGCAAACAGAATGCACGGGAGTTTCTCGAACAGCGCCGGATTGAACGCAAACCTCCACCCGATCTGAAGGAGATTCGCCGGATGCTTGGGTGGGGGCTCGTGGAAAAATCAAGAGATGGCAAGACGCGCAGTTAAGGAGGCAGCAATGCATATCATGACCATGTGGGTTATTCTCTGGGGCGCATGTCTACCCAGGATGTCATCGGCGGAGCGGCGCGAAGAGTTGGCGGAGCCGGAGACCGGGGCCTGAATTTTACCGGCGACGACATCGGATCGATCCCGGAGGTTTCGGGAGCCATGCGGTTCACGCTAGCTTGAAAGAAGGCGGCCGGTGGCGCATGGTTGTCACGCCGCTGTCGTGAAATTCCGGACGAACCGGAAATGCCGATGCATCGTCGCTGGCGCCGCTTATGGCGCTTGCGTGGACGGCAGCGATGCGATCAGGGTTCGCGCTTCCTCGGTCCATTCTTCCCAGTTGTCATCCACCAGGGCGGCGACATACATCTCCTGTTCGGCGGCCGAGTCTGCGCCGCCGTAAGGATTGTCATCCGTGGCATCTTCAAAGCCACGGTTATATTGAAGACACAATGCGCGCGCCACTATTTCCACGGTGTCCATTGCAAAATTCCTTGTCAGGCAAAGTCAGTCTTCAATGGTCTCATGAATTCAACCTGCCGCGATAGTGCCGGATTGCTATTCGACCGTTGCAGGGTTGCTTCCCGGGATAAAAGAATTCGTCCCGCTTGCGGTCGGCCGGCGAGCGTGCCGGGTAGCCCGATCCGGGATCGTGATATCCAGGACACCTGGCTGCGGTATCTTTTCATCCACGCCGTAAACGTCGTATTTCACTCCAAAAAACGAGCCCGTCAAAATTTAACTGTTTATTTATACAGTAGTTATGCTAAAGTCGTGCTTCCTTATCAATTTCAGGAATACTCACATGACGACCTTGAATACTATCGGAACCCAATTTGGCTTTGAACCCGAGTATCTGGCTTCTTCCTTTCGGATGCGGCTTGGCCGGCGTGAGCTCGTGATTTGCCGTGATTTCCGCAGGCGTTTTTATGCTGTTCATCCACTGCTGGATTGCAGCGCCGGCACCGAACCCGGCCACCTGGAACTGGTGCTGGGCCGGAAATGGCTGATCATTCTTGGCAAGGCAAGATGACTAGCCGGTTCAGGTAATGCTCCGGATGACTACATCAGGTATTTGCGCGAAGCTGCGAGCCCAAGCAGTCCAAGGCCTAGCAGTGCAGGAGTAGCTGGTTCCGGAACATCGGTATCGGGTTTCAGTGAAACATACAAGTCGGCGCGTGCGCTTCCTTGTTCAACCAAGTGAAACTGGGTTGGATCCTGATTCAGCAATCCATCACCAGTTACATTCCTGAATCCATCGATTACCAGAATATAGCTCTGACCATTGAGGATCAACTTGGTCGATGCGTTAATCGTACTGATACTGACAAAGTCCGCACTTAGTTCATCGTCTACGATGTTTGGTGTGGAATGGAGTGCAAGGTTAAACAAAACAGACGTGTTGTTCGGTTCCACAGGCGAAAAATAAGTAAGCAAGACTGTCAGATCAACTGTCTCCGGATTGGTGTCCGCGACGGTGATACCGTTGAAATAGAACAGGGTCCCGATTTTGAATGGCGCATCGGTCGTCGCCGAAAACGGGCCACTGGTGAATTTCACCATGTTTTGCGTAGGCGACGCAGTGCCCCAAGTAAATTCGTTCGTCCCTTCACCCGCTACTGTCTTGTCAGCTGGTAAAGGATTTGAAAATACCCCTTGTGCCGTACCTTCAAGCGTTATTGCATGGACCGGCGACGACAGGAAAAGCGTCATTCCGATAAGCCCTATAATTTTAATAAACTTGTTCAATTTTGTTCCTTGCTGTGGCAGTGATTGAGGTCGATGGAGCGGCTCTTGGTAAATCAGAATCCAATCAATAAGTACCACTAGCGAACAAAAGGCTGCTTAATTACTAAGATGTTATGAATTATTAAAAAATGGGAGGACGAAGCACCGGGGACTATGCTTGAGGTCGCGGCTCCGCCGCGATTATATTGATAGCCGTTGCTAGTCGGAATTGTTCTTTATGTAAGAACTATTGTGTAAAAGAATCCGACAATGGAGCACGGCATAAAGGGGCTGCGCGCGTCTGAAACTGCAATGCGCTGAATGGACTGGCCAAGACGTAAAAAAGCCCGCTCCATACGGTAGCGGGCGATCGGATACGCTCTTTTTCAGGCAGGCTGAATATTCGAAGCTTGCTTGCCTTTCGGGCCTTGAGTCACCTCGAAGCTGACTTTCTGGCCTTCTTTTAGAGTCTTGAATCCTCCCATATTGATCGCGGAAAAATGCGCGAATAAATCTTCGCCGCCGTCATCTGGCGTAACAAAGCCAAATCCTTTTGCATCGTTAAACCATTTTACTGTGCCTGTAGCCAACTTCGTCTCCCCGTTTACGTCATATATTTAGACCGTTAATGCCTACGCCAGGCTGGCATTCCTGCTTGGCGGCGGATTCCGGTCCTGAGTCCGAAGCATAAGTTATGCCAGTCGGAAAATGTTTAATGAAGTCAAGGGCTTAAAGCGAGGTGCAGACGTATCAACTTTGAAAGTGTAAATAATTTCGACATTGGAATGCCGCAGCAGCCGGCAGGATAGGCGGCGCTGGAGCTGGAGCAGCCCGAAGCCGGTAAGGAGCCCCGAAGCCGGTAACTTGCGGATCTGGATCGATGCCCATACCTGCCGAAACAAGAAGGCGCGCCGGGGTAGTGAACGCCCGGCACGCCGTACTGCAATCATGCATATCGGTTGCATGTACCGCAGATAGTGAAATCTTACCGAATTATTTTTGTGGTGTTATGCGCTACCTCAATTGCGTCTTTTGCCGGGAAGAGCATGCGGCGAACTGCTTGTTGTCCATAAAAAAAGCGACCTCGGTTTTTATGGTTCAGGATGCCTTAGGCTTGCGCCGGCACCGATTATTGAAATGGATTGGCACGTGGGGCCTGTTGATATTTCTTTGCTTTACTTTTTTCCAGGCCAATCAGCAGCGTCATGTGTTCGCGGCATGCCAGGATAGAGTGCGTTTGGAGGCAGCTCTTCCACGGCCCGTAGAAACCCAGTGCGACCGGGAATAGCTCGACACCGTCAGGGATATAGCGGAAAAGGATTTTTTCAACCTGGTCCCAGCGATTCGTCAACATATCTTGATAGCGGGCATCGTCCATCCGCATCATTGCCTCGAGCTGAGCGGGATTGCGGTAGGGGAGTTCATCGAGCGTCAGCGTTACCGCATGGGCAGTACCTGCTAACAGGGAGGCTAAAAAAACGGCGGCCGTGCTTAACATCCTTGCTATCTTCACTGTGATGCTCCTTTGGTTCCTTCAAAACAGCTACGCGCTATGCCGGCAACGCAATGATTGAAACTGCATTGAAGTGCACATGCGAATCTGACGATTTTTTAACTGATCCTTGATTAAAGCGTTCCCGTATATTCTGGGGGAAATCCTTTCGTTAACCTTGTGTAGCTAAAACGTCAGCGCCTCTCATCATGTGT
>JAQGMO010000387.1 GCA_028292315.1 Herminiimonas sp.
GACAGGTAGAGCAGGCCACCGGTAAAGCGGATCACGTAGTACGGGTAAGTGGCCTTGACGCCTTCGACGAAGCTGTAGGTCAGCGTGCCGTCGGCATTGACCGCGCGCCACATCAGGCCCTGCATGACGCCGGCAATCCACATCGAGGCGATGTACAGCACGATGCCGATGGTGGCGACCCAGAAGTGCAGGTCGATCAAACGCGTGCTCCACATTGCCTGCTTGCCCGACAGCCGCGGCAACAGGTAATACAGCGAACCCATGGTGATGAAGCCGACCCAGCCAAGCGCACCGGCATGCACGTGGGCGATGCCCCAGTCCGTGTAATGCGACAGCGAGTTGACGGTTTTGATCGACATCATCGGGCCCTCGAAGGTCGCCATGCCGTAGAACGACAGGGACACGATAAGGAATTTCAGAATCGGGTCGGAGCGCAGTTTGTGCCATGCGCCGGACAGCGTCATCATGCCGTTGATCATGCCGCCCCAGGAGGGCGCCAGAAGGATCAGCGAAAATACCATGCCGATCGACTGTGTCCAGTCCGGCAAAGCCGTGTAATGCAGATGGTGCGGACCGGCCCACATGTAAGTGAAAATAAGCGCCCAGAAATGGACGATCGACAAGCGATAGGAGTACACCGGGCGTTCGGCCTGCTTTGGGATGAAGTAGTACACCATACCCAGATATCCGGCCGTCAGAATAAAGCCGACGGCGTTATGGCCATACCACCATTGAATCATCGCATCCTGCACACCGGTATAGGCGGAATACGATTTCCCCAGCGATGCCGGCATGCTCGCCCCGTTCACTATATGCAGCAACGCGACGGCGATGATGTACGCACCGAAAAACCAGTTTGCTACATAGATATGCGGCACTTTGCGCTTGACCAGCGTGCCGAAAAACACCACTGCGTATGCCACCCATACGACGGTGATCAGGATTGTGATCGGCCATTCCAGTTCCGCGTATTCCTTGCCGCGCGTAAGCCCCATCGGTAAGGTGATCACTGCTGCGACCAGCACCAGTTGCCAGCCCCAGAATGTAAAGGCAGCCAATTTATCCGAGAACAGCCGCACCTGGCAGGTACGCTGCACAACGTAATAGGAAGTGGCGAACAAACCGCAGATACCGAATGCGAAAATGACGGCATTGGTATGCAAGGGCCGCAAGCGCCCGTATGTGAGCCAGGGTATATCGAAGTTGAGCGCCGGCCACGCAAGCTGCGCGGCGATGAAGACGCCAACCAGCATGCCGATCACGCCCCAGGCGACGGTGGCGATCGTAAATTGTTTGACCACCCTGTAGTTATAGTTCAGATCCGTTCCCACAGATTCACTCCCGGAATTGCAACGATGACGTCGAGAGTAAAAGTCCGGGCCCTAAAAATCCTTGATGTGAATCAAATTGACCAAAGTGAACTTACGTGAGGCATGGATTCAGGCGACGTAAAACAGGATCGCGAAATAATGGCATGCGCTGCCCCCCAATACGCACAGGTGCCACACGCCATGCCCGTGCCGCAGCTTGTGGTCGGTCGCATAAAAAACCACTCCCAATGAATAGACCAACCCGCCAGCGGCGAGCCAGGCGAAGCCGCTCCGTCCGAGCGCTGCAACCAACGGCATGGTCGCAATCAGCGCCATCCATCCCATCAGGATGTAAATCACCAGGGACACCATCCGCGTCTTTTTGGCGAGCCAGATTTCCTGCGCGATCCCGAGGATGGCCAATCCCCATACAACACCGAATAGCGACCATCCCCATCCGCCACGCAATGTGACCAGGGAAAACGGGGTGTAACTACCTGCGATCAAAAGGTAGATCGCACAGTGGTCGAACTTGCGCAGCACCGCCTTAGAGGGCCCGCGAATGCTGTGATAGAGGGTGGACGTGACATATACCGTCAAAAGCGTCGCGCCGTAGAGGCTAAAGCTGACGATCTTCCATGGATCGCCCAGACGGGCGGCGAGGACGATTAGCAACACGGCGCCGGACGCGGCCAGTGCGGCGCCGGCGAGATGGGTGATGCTATTGAATTTTTCACCGTAATACATGATTGATCACCAGTTGTATCCTCTTCAAGTTTTACCTCGTCATTCTTTCGGAATGCCTTCTACTACTTCGGTTCGATCGTCATCGTGCAGGATACGCAATGCCGGGCCGACCGTATCGTCAAATTGGCCACTGTCGGACATTTGGAAAAACACCCAGATTGCAATGAATACAATGCCGATGCTGAGCGGAATCAAGAGATAGAGCGCTTCCATGATATATCGCTACGCTCCTGGCAGCCCGGTCTTTCGATCGTCGGATACGGCCGGCGACTTACTTGTTTCCGCGGAGGCCCGTGTCACGCGCCGCAGGCGCAATGCATTCATTACGACGACAGCGGAACTGACCGACATGCCGATTCCGGATAACCATGGATTTAGCAATCCGATTGCGGCGGCAGGTATCGCAAACATGTTGTACAAGGTGGCCCACGTCAGATTCTGACGAATGATTGCAATCGTCCGCGATGCCGTTTCGGCCGTTTCGCACAGCGACGACAGCCGGCCGGACAGCAGCACACAGTCGGCATGCATTTGGGCCAGCGCGGTTCCGCTTCCCATGGCGAACGAAACGTCGGCGGCGCGCAGCACCGCGGCGTCATTGATACCGTCCCCCACCATTGCGACAATGGCGCCGCTGCGCTGCAGGTCCTGCACGAATGCCAGCTTCTGATCGGGCAGATATTCACCAAGCGCGGTATCGATGCCGAGCTCCCCGGCTACCCGTTGCGTGACGGCTTGCTGATCTCCGCTTAACAGGATGACGGTTTTTCCCGCAGCCCGGAATTGACTGATTACCTGGAGTGCGTCGCTGCGCAAGGCGTCAGCGAGATCGAAACGCGCAAGCCACCCGGCGCTGCTTCCGAGATAGACCGGCGTTCCCTCCCGAGATCCTTCCTGGACGGGCAGGCAACCGGTCAGCGCCTGTACGAATGCGGCGCAACCCAGGCGATACCTTATGCCGTCAAGGCTGCCTTCCAGGCCCTGCCCGGCAACATGACGCACGTCGACGGCCGGCCTATGTACCCCGGTTGACAAGCCGTTGGCACTGGCCGCATCCATAATGGCCCGGCTCAGGGGATGCGCGCTGGAACCCTCCAGTGCGGCCGCAACCTGCAGGCACCACGCGCCCTGCGCCGAGGCCAGGGTTTCGACATGTTGCAGCACCGGCATGCCGGCCGTAAGCGTGCCGGTCTTGTCAAAGATAATATGGGTGGCGCGATCCAGGGTCTCCAGGACATGAGGACGCACGATCAGCACACCTTGCCGTACCAGCCGGTCCGTCGCGGCAGCCAAGGCGGTAGGAGTGGCAAGCGACAAGGCACATGGACAGGACACCACCAGTACGGCAATGGCGATCGGCCAGGCGCGCGAGGGGTCGACGAAATGCCACGCGATGAAGACTGCCATGGCGAACAGCAGCAGTATTACGACGAACCATGCAGCCACTTTATCCGCCCACAACGATAACTGCGGCTTGCTGAGCCCTGCCCGTTCGATCAGTTTTATCAGGGCCGAGAGAGTGCTTTCGCTGGCGGACCGCGTGACACGCACCACGATCGACTGCGTCGCATTGACCGCCCCACCGGGCAAGCTGGCTCCCGGCGTCTTGTGCTGAGCCTGGCTTTCGCCCGTTAGCAGCGCGACGTCGACCTCGGTGTCACCTTCAAGGATGATGCCGTCGGCTGCAATCGCGTCTCCCGGCCTGACAAGAATGACGTCACCCTCGCGCAATTGTCCGGCGGCTATCAGCTCGCTGTCGCGAGAAACCGGATAGCCGGCCATGCGTAATGCCGAGACAGGCAATGCGTGCAGCAACTTATCCAGCGCCGAAGCGGCCTTGCGCCGCGCCGCGAGCTCAAGGTAACGGCTGCTTAAGAGCAGAAAGATGAACATCGTGACCGAGTCGAAATAGACGTCGCCGCTGCCGCGCCAGGTAGCCGCCACGCTACCCGCAAAAGCAGCCGCAATGCCGAGCGCAACCGGCACATCCATACCCGGCATGCGATTCTTCAGATTGACCCATGCCCCACGGAAGAACGGCTGTGCCGAATAGCAGACTGCGGGCAAGGTCAGCAACAGGCTCGCCCATCGCATCAGACCAGCCATATCCGCTTCCATTGCGCCATTGTCCGCCAGGTACTCCGGGAGTGCGTACATCATTACCTGCATCATTGACAACCCGGCGATGAACAGTTGACGAAACAGGGTTTTTCGAGCCCGCTCCAAGCCCTCGCCATGTCTGACCGGGTCGAAAGGATAGGCGACAAAACCGATTTCACGTATCGACTTCAGGATATCGCTAGTCTTGCAATCGTCCCTGATCCAGCTGACGCGGACCCGTTCGGCAGCGACATTCAGGTCGATGCTTTGCACTCCCGGCAGGCGTGCCAACCGCCGCTCGATCAGCCACACGCAAGCCGCGCAACGGATGCCATCGATCGAAAAAGACGCCTCGCACGTCTGCGTACCGGCGGCGGTCCGATCCGCGCGATCCACGAATTCACCTGCGTCGTACAGTGGGAGTTCCGGCGGAATCAGGGTCTCTTGCACAGCGGTGGCGGCAAATCCGGCGCGGGTGCTGTAAAAATCGCCGAAGCCGTTTCCGACTATGCTTTGGGCGACTGTCTGACATCCGGGGCAGCACATCGGATGCATAATACGGTCGATGGTAATTTGCCAGCTTGTATTTGCCGGGACCGGCAAGCCGCAATGAAAACAGACGGACTCTGTTCCGAACGCTTGCGCAGGCGGAGCGATGTCGGACGACTGGTGCGCGTCCGACATCGCCTTTGAAAGCGCGTTCACGGTTGCACTCCTGTCGCGACCGGCGTGATGCATAACGCATCGAACCAGTTCATGGGCAAGCCGTCGGCCGCGCGAATCAAGCCGAGCACGCCGAAGCTCAGCACAATCAAGCCGCTCGTCAGGCGTACCGGACGGCGTTGCAGCCAGTTTTTCAGCCGTGCTCCGAGCAAGCCCATCGTCAGCAACGTCGGCATTGTACCCAAGCCGAACACGAGCATCACGGTCGCCCCGGACAGCGCGGAACCGGTTAACATCGCCGTCAGCAGAACGCTATACACCATGCCACATGGCAGCCACCCCCATAACCCGCCCAATGCCAGCATTTTTAGCGGACTATCCAGCGGAAGAAGATATTTCATCAGCGGCTGTATCCGTCTCCACACAACTGCGCCGGCCGCTTCCAGCCCGGCCAGGCCGCTCCACGCGCCGGTCAGGTATAGTCCGAGTGCGATCAGCATCAGGTTCGCCAGCCAATAGCCGCCGATCTGCACGACGGAAACACCGGCCAATGCGCGCGCGCCGCCCGCGATGCCGCCGGCCAGGGCTCCGGCCACGGCGTAGCTGCCTATCCGTCCCGCGTTATATGAGACCACCCGCAGCGCGCCATCGAGCGCGCCGGTTCCCGCCATAATGCCGGATCGAGACACGACTGCCACCGGAAAAGGCCGAGCGGGTGCCGACGCGATCGAGAATGCGCTGACAATTCCGCCGCACATGCCAATGCAATGTACGCTGCCGAACAGGCCGACCAGGAAAATCGGGAAAAGGCTAAGACCGGTCATATATGCGCCGCGTCGATAATGTCGGCGGTCTGGCTTTCCAACTGAGTCCGATTGATTGCATGCTGCACCTCCGGGTCGAACTCCTGAACCCCTAGACTAATCTGATTGAAACCCTGTTCACGCAGACTCCTTATCCTTTCGCGGGATACCGTGCGCGAATCGACTTCAATCGAATATTCACCGATATCGTCAGGCGCTAACTGGAACCAGCGTCGCAGGTGCGTAGTCAGATCGGCCATTTGCGCGTCGGACAGATAGGTGGGCGTCCCGCCGCAAACGTGCAGTTGCCCAACCTGACTCATGCCGGTAAACAGTTTGCCCTGCATTTCGATTTCACGTTTCAGGTAGCCCAGGTAGGTATTGACCCTGGCGCGGCCTTTCGTTGGGATCTTGTGGCTGGCGCAGTAAGCGCCAACCGTAGTGCGGAGCGGAATATGGAGGTAAAGCGATAATGAATTTCTATGTCCTCGCGTGCGCAGGCCGGCGATGGCTTGCAGATAGTCGCGGTAGCCGAATGCGCCGGTGAACCTATCGGCCGTCGGATAGGACCTATATACCGGGCCTGACCCGCTTAATTTGCGGATCAGCCCGGCATCAAATTCGACCGATGGAACCAGAGATCCCGGTATTGTAGAGACCACCATTGTTGTCACTCCTGCGACCGGCCGCACCAAGAGTGGGAATATGACCTGATCGGCATCGAGTGTAGGTATGCGCGGCAGCAAATACTTTGACTTACATCAAAAACGCCCGGGTCATTGCCGCATACGCGCGAATCCACGGCCAAGAAGCTTGCGCAGTTCACTGAACCACAGCACAAGGCTTGCCATGGCGGCGCATGCCAGCCACTGGTCGATCCCGAGCGGGACCGTTTGGAAAGCGATGTTGAGGAAAGGCAGGTGGACAACGGCTACCTGCAGCACCAATGACAAGCCCACCGCACCCCATAGCCACCAGTTGACGAATAGACCGTGGAACGCGCTTGCGCTGTGCGAGCGCGCGTTAAAACAATTGTACAACTGCGCAAAAACCAGCACCGTAAAGCCGGCGGTACGCGCGCTGGCGAGATCACGATTTCCTTCTATCAGTCCTCCGGGCAGATACATATCGATCGTCAGCAGCGTCACTACGGCCATTACGGCGCCGATCTGAAGCACCCCCATCCACATGCCGGCGTCGATCACCCGGTCTGTCATCGCGCGCGGCTTGCGCGCCATGACGTCGTCGGTTGCCGGGTCCACGCCCATTGCCAGCGCCGGGCCCGAATCGGTCAGCAGATTGATCCAGAGGATTTGCGTGGCGAGCAGAGGCAGCGCCACGGTGCCGCCGGGGTCAGCAAGCCCTATGACGCCGGCGAAGATCACGCCGAGGAAGACGGTGAGGACCTCGCCCATGTTGGAAGACAGCAGGTAACGCAGTGATTTCCTGATGTTGTCGAAGATGCATCGGCCTTCGCGCACCGCCGCAACGATCGTGGCGAAATTGTCGTCCGCAAGAATCATCCTGGCCGCTTCCTTCGTTACCTCGGTGCCGGTCAATCCCATCGCGATGCCGATGTCGGCCGACTTCAGCGCAGGGGCGTCGTTGACGCCATCGCCCGTCATTGCAACCACGTTGCCGGAGGCCTGCAAGGCGTCGACGATCCGCAGCTTGTGCTCGGGCGCCACCCGCGCGTAAACAGAGATGTTGCGAACTGCCTCGGCGAAGGATGCATCATCCAGTTCGTCCAGTTCGAGTCCCGTGAGCGCCGGGCCGCCGGGTTCGATGATTCCCAGGTCTGCGGCAATGCGCGCTGCCGTACGGGGGTGGTCGCCCGTAATCATGATGACCCGGATGCCGGCCCTGCGAGCCTCCCGAATAGCCTGCCCGGCTTCCTCGCGCGGCGGGTCGATAATACCCACGGTGCCGACGAAGATAAGGTCTTGCTCGAGCGATTCCGCGGCTTGCGGATCTTCACCCGTGGCGAGCGGCCGGTACGCCACGGCAAGAGTGCGAAGCGCCGCATCGGAAAGCGTGTCGACGTCGTCCAGAAGCCGCTTCCGGAAAGTTTCATCGAGTGTGACAACGTCGGCTCCCACGCGAACCCGGGTGCACCGCTTTAGAAGCACATCCGGGGCGCCTTTGGTAATGATGACGACATTGCTCTCGTGTTCATGGTCCAGCTCGACCGTGGACATCATCTTGCGTTCGGAAGTAAACGGGATTTCACTGATGCGCTCGAAGCGCGCTTTGCGCCGTTCGGCGATCCCCATCTTATGTTCGGCTACCAGGAACGCCGCATCGGTCGGGTCACCCTGTATCTCCCATTGGCCATCCTCTGCTTTGCGGAAGCCGGCATTCCCGGCCAGACTTCCGCCGCTGAGTACAACGATGTCCTCCGCGTACAGCGGTCCCGCGCCCAACTCGACGCCTTCATGCTCGAACCGCCCGTCCGGCACGTATCCTACCCCGGTGACGTAGGTGTCGCCAGAGGCGGTCATTACCCGCTCGATGGTCATCTCGGATCTGGTAAGGGTGCCGGTTTTGTCCGATGCAATCACTGAAGCCGATCCCAACGTTTCTACCGATGAAAGTTTTTTGACGATCGCATTTTGCTTGGCCATGCGCTGCACGCCAATGGCTAGCACCACGGACAATATCGCCGGCAGTCCCTCCGGCACGGCTGCCACGGCCAGCGATACGCCGAGCAGCAGAACCCTGGTAATATCCGCGGCAGTGCGAATCTCGGTGGTCAGGACGATGGTCCCGACCACGACGATCACAATGATAACGACCACGATGCCCAGCAGGCGGCCGATCCGGCTGATTTCTTTCTGCAACGGAGTCGGTTCCTCCTTTGTGGCTTCAAGCATTTCGGCGATCGAACCCATTCGGGTATCCATCCCCGTCGCGGTGACCACGGCACGGCCGTTCCCCTGCGCTATCGTGGTGCCTTTGAATACCATATCAAGCTGGTCTGCGAGCGCGACCGGCTCACGTAAGGTCGTGGCGTCTTTAAGCACCGCTTCGCTTTCACCGGTCAGCGAGGCCTCCTGAACGCGTAACGACGAGGCCTGAACCAGGCGTGCATCCGCACCCACCGCGTCGCCTTCGCCGAGAACGAGCAGATCGCCGCGCACAAGTTCGACGCTGGGTATGCGCATCATGTGCCCGTCGCGTATCACCGCCGAGGTGACGGCAGTCATTCGGGCCAGCGCGGCAACGGCATTATCGGCCTTTGCTTCCTGCACATAGCCCAGGAGACCGTTGAGGACCACAACCAACGCGATGACGATTGCATCGGTGGGCCAGCCGTGCCGGCCTTCAATGAACCAGGCAACCAGCGCAATGGCGATGGCGACGAGCAGCAGGTAGATTAGGGGATCCTGGAAGTGAGACAACAGCCGCCGCCAGCTTGGCTGGCGAGGGATTGCGCGCGGTTCGTTCGGGCCATCTTCCATGAGCCGGCGCGAAGCTGCGTCGGAAGTGAGCCCGAGTTGAAGATCCGCAGCTAGCGCTTTTACAACTTCATCAGCGTCGAGAACGGAGGGATTCCCGATTCGGTCTGTTTTCGCCATGCCTTACCCCCGTATGAATTGACAGATTAAGGCGTTTGAGAAATGAACCGCGGTCAGGAAAATTACGATCGCGGCTGCTGCAGGACGGATGGCTGTTGGCATCCCGGCGCCTGCCGATTGCCAGATTCGGTGATTGCGCAAATCGATGCCAGGCGCATCGCTGCCGGTCCAAAGCGCATGAAGCAGTTGACAGTATTTGCCATTCGCTCTTTCTCACGCTGTGAAATCCCCGGGTGCCTAGCGGCGATCATCCCGGGAACCCGGCTGTGTACAGCAGGTAATACCTTGAGGCCAGCTGGCTATGGCCCCTGGCTGCAGATGTAGACGTCAGCGCACAATCAAAACCGGCACACTCGTGGTGGCAAGCACTTTAGTAGCAACCGATCCCATGACCAGGTTACGCAGCGCGCTGTTCCCATGAGACCCCATGACAATCATGTCGATCCCATTACTTTTCACATAGTTCTGAATCCGTTCGGCTACATCGCCGACCACATAGGAAGAATGGAAGGATATATTCTTTTCGCGCAGGATTTTTTCAGCCGGGGCCAATGCGGCCGCCGATTCTTCCTTGTAGTAGTTGTCGACGACATCGTCGCCAAGAACGGCCCTTGCGCGGGTAGACGGAACGGGCGGCTCGACATGGAAAATATGCAGTTGTGAATCGTTTTGAAGCAACTCAGGGTGCGCCGCAACATATTCGGTTGCCTTGCTTGTATATTCCGAGCCATCTGCTGCGATAAGGATGTTCACTGGAAGCCTTTTGAAAATTAGTGGTGTTATCGTGCATATTGCCATGCGTACGCCGCGTCATTTGCTGCACGGCAGTTAGACATTCATGCAAGTGTACAGCAAGTTAAACAAGCAGAATAAAAAACGGGTCATCTGCATCCAGCCCGTCAGACCGATTTACTTCAAACCAGATTCAAGATGGGATGGCCGGGACCTTACTCCATAACTGAATAAATCAAGTGTCCATCGCAATCGTCATCGCGGTTTTTTGAGGTTCGCCAACGAGGTAAACACCCATTTTTTCTAACTTCCGCGTGCGTCATGCACGGGAAAGTTAGCATTGGATAGTCGGAAGTGCGGCGAGCTATGTCAGGGTGAAGCCAGAGCAATCCAACTTTCAATAGCTAAACATTGATTGGTACATGCTGTCCCGAAGCTGAACCATGAAGATGAGAGACGAGGACGTCTATCGCAATTGGCTTTGTCAAATGTATTTCGATCCCGGCATCGTAACTACGCGCCCGGTCTTGGGGCTGGCCATACCCGCTGACCGCAATAATCCGAGGGGACATGCCTTTGAACCGCAAGCGAAGCATGCCGGCCAATTCATACCCATTGATACCGGGCAGGCCAATATCGAGAATTACTACGGTTGGATGTACTTTCTCGCACAGGCTAAGTGCACCTAGCGGCGTGTACTGGACATAAACTTCATGTCCCAACGCGCGCAATAACTCGCCCATAATGTCTGCGGCATCCCGATTGTCGTCGACAACAAGGATTCGCTCCGCCCGTTCCACCAGGATCTCGGCGCTAGTTTCCTTCTCTTTGTTCGTTCCTCCATCGTCTTGCGCCAGAGGCAGGGTCACTGTGAAGGTGCTTCCCAAGCCCGCGCCTCCGGTTTCGGCAGTAACGGTACCTCCATGCGTCGTCACCAGGGATTTGACCACGCATAGTCCGATTCCCAACCCTCCACGGGAACGGTCAATGGAAACTGCTCCTTGCTGGAATAAATCAAAGATATGCGGTAATAGGGCCGGCTCTATACCGATACCGTTATCTTTGATTTTTAACGAGACTTTGTCTGCGTCTCTGCTGCCAACGATTACGATCCTGCCGCCCGGCTCAGTATATTTCGCTGCGTTTATCAGCAAATTCGACACGACCTGCGCGAGACGGCGGGCGTCACCCTTGATTAGAAGGCCTGAGTCAGGAACCTCGCAGCTCAGACGGTGCTGACGCCGCTCAATCAGCGGTAGCGCTGTTTCAATTGCTGCCGCGACGATTGAACGTAGTTCAACGAATTCATGCTTTAACTCAATCTTAGAGGTGGTAATGCGCGTTACGTCGAGCAAATCGTCTACTAATCCTGTCAAGTGACCGACTTGCCTTTCAATGATTGTTTGTTCCGCAGTAAGAGCGCCAGCTGCCTTCATTTTCATTAACTCGAGGGCAGCGACGATTGGCGCTAGAGGATTACGCAGTTCATGGCCAAGCATGGCGAGAAATTCATCCTTGACACGCAATGCCTTTTCACGCTCATGCGTCAACAAAGCAGTTCTCAAACCACTTGCTGCCAGACTTGCCGCCGATCTCAACAGAACTAGCTCAGTGGGCTTAGGGAAATCATTTCGAACCGAACCTACAGTAATTTGACCAGTGTGGCCATAATATCCAAGAGAAAAACGCGCAACGCGTAGTTCCCCGCACGGCGTGGCTTCTCGGGTAACCCGCAACTCCTGATGTCCGTTAATCGGCTCCCCCGTAAAAGGCAGCCAGTCAGTCGCTTCCGCCGTATCGACCGCCTTGCCATTCGCATACAAAAAACGCAAGGGTTTCTCTTGTAAAAGGAAGGTGGTAACGCAGCACGCATCGAGTGAAAGTATCTCTGCCAGAGTCTCGGATAGCAATCGCACTGTTGCCTGGGGCTCCCTCCCGCTCCAAAGCGCAGGCAATCCAAGCAGGCCAACCAGATCACGTAAACAGGTGCGTAACTCTATCGAGTTGTCGAATCCCGATAGAGCAGGAATCGTCATTTTTCTTGCTTACCCTACGCAGGGTGGTTGGTAGCGCTTGCCTGGGGGCTTGCGATTCGGCGCGCGCGTAGCTCCTCGACCAGTTGCTCTGAAGGCGTATAGAAAGGATTTTCGTGAATAACGCTGCCGATCAGCGTTAACGGATGGCACCGTAGAATATCCATCATCAGCGCCCCTGAAATTTTTGACATATCGTACACACAGATAGCCAACTGCTTTGTGCGGGCGAGCACCTCATTGACGCGCGATTCGAATTCAACCACTTCATCGGTGCCGGGACTACCCTTTAATGTCCATCCCATATTGCCCATAATGCGAATTTTCGGGAATCCTGCTTCCCGGCCGGCTGCTATGACGTCATCGATCGCGGCAACCATCCGGTCCTGATTGAACGTGCCGCCCGCCAAGTAGACATCATCCCAGGATAAAACGTCCAGCTTGCCACATGCCTGGCAACCGTCGGCATCAATGCCATGTGCCTTCAACTGTTGGAGGTGATCCTGAAGCAGTGCAGGGTCAACGATATGAATCGTTTTTTCGCCATTGTCCAACCCGTCCTTGAAAAACGGCGCCAAGACTTCGTATTCTTCTTTTCGGCTATCGAAGAATGCGCAGACATGGTTGTATTGCGCTATTTCCTTGCCAGCAAGAGTAATCGGTGTCATTTTATGCGCCCATTCACAGAATGATGCATTTTAGCATCGGACACCGGGAGGTAGTTGCCTGGGCAGTTTCACGGTTTTGCACCCCACTCCGCTGTTGCGCATTGATGAAAACAGGCGCGTCGAGGTGGCGGAAGTGATGCTGGTGGAGATCCTGGAGGAGACGTTACCCTTCCTGCGATC
>JAQGMO010000057.1 GCA_028292315.1 Herminiimonas sp.
GGCGCGTATGCAATGGGCATCACGGTCGGCTACAACTACATCCATGGCGAGATCTGGGCCGACTACGAACGCTTCGAGGAAGCGCTGGAAGAAGCGCGCGCCGAAGGCTTCCTGGGCGACGGCATCATGGGCAGCCAGTTCAACTTCCAGCTGCATGCCTTCCATGGCTACGGCGCCTATATCTGCGGCGAGGAAACCGCGCTGCTCGAATCGCTCGAAGGCACGAAGGGGCAGCCGCGCTTCAAGCCGCCGTTCCCGGCCAGCTTCGGCCTGTACGGCAAGCCGACCACGATCAACAATACCGAGACCTTCGCCGCCGTTCCATTCATTTTCAAGATGGGCGGCGAGGCGTATGCCGGACTGGGCAAGCCGAACAACGGCGGCACCAAGATTTTTTCGGTGTCGGGCGATGTCGCCATGCCGGGCAACTATGAAGTTCCGCTTGGCACGCCGTTCGCCAAACTGCTCGAACTGGCCGGCGGCATGCGTGACGGCAAAAAGATCAAGGCCGTGATTCCGGGCGGCTCATCGATGCCGGTGCTGACCGGTGAGGTCATGATGAACACCGACATGGACTATGATTCGATCGCGAAAGCCGGTTCGATGCTTGGTTCGGGCGCCGTGATCGTAATGGATGAAACGCGCTGCATGGTTCGTTCACTTTTGCGCCTGTCGTATTTTTATTACGAGGAATCATGCGGACAGTGCACGCCGTGCCGCGAAGGCACCGGTTGGCTGTACCGGATGGTGCACCGGATCGAACACGGCCAGGGCCGCGAAGACGACCTGGACTTGCTCAACTCGGTTGCTGACAACATCCAGGGCCGCACCATCTGTGCGCTCGGGGATGCGGCGGCAATGCCGGTGCGCGCAATGATCAAGAATTTTACCGAAGAGTTTCAGTATCACATCGAGCACAAGCGATGCCTGGTGCCGGCTTACATTTGAATAGTGATCGACTCTGGCGCGCCCGGCGCGCCTTACGAGAAAATGCAAAACCATGGTTGAAATCGAAATAGACGGCAAGAAAGTGGAAGTGCAGGAGGGCAGCATGGTAATGGATGCTGCCAATAAGCTTGGCACTTACATTCCGCATTTTTGCTATCACAAAAAATTATCCATCGCGGCAAACTGCCGCATGTGCCTGGTCGAGGTTGAAAAAGCGCCCAAGCCTTTGCCTGCCTGCGCGACGCCGGTAACCAACGGCATGATCGTGCGCTCGCAAAGCGAAAAGGCCGTGAAGGCGCAAAAAGGCGTGATGGAATTCCTGCTGATTAACCATCCGCTCGACTGCCCGATTTGCGACCAGGGCGGCGAATGCCAGCTGCAGGACCTGGCCGTCGGCTACGGCGGATCGTCCTCGCGCTATGAAGAGGAAAAACGCGTGGTGGTGCCGAAGGATGCCGGTCCGCTGATTTCGATGAAGGAAATGAGCCGCTGCATTCATTGCACGCGCTGCGTCCGCTTCGGACAAGAGATCGCCGGCGTCATGGAATTCGGCATGCTCGGCCGTGGCGAACATGCCGAGATCACTTCCTTTGTCGGCAAGACGGTCGACTCTGAACTGTCCGGCAACATGATCGATCTGTGCCCGGTCGGCGCACTGACGTCCAAGCCATTCCGCTACCGTGCCCGCACCTGGGAACTGTCGCGCCGCAAGTCGATCAGCCCGCATGATGGCATGGGTTCCAACCTGATCGTCCAGGTCAAGGCCGGCGAAGTGTTACGCGTGCTGCCGCTGGAAAATGATGCGGTCAACGAGTGCTGGTTATCCGACCGCGACCGCTTTTCCTATGAAGGCCTGAATAGCGAAGACCGCCTGACCACGCCAATGATCAAGCAGGGCGGCAACTGGCAGGCGACCGACTGGCAAACTGCGCTCGAATATGTCGCGCACGGATTGCGCAACGTCCGCCATGAACACGGCGCGGATGCGCTGGCAGCGCTGGCGGCACCCAATTCCACGCTGGAAGAAATGTCGCTGCTCCAAAAAATCATGCGCGGCATGGGATCGGAAAATGTCGATTTCCGGTTGCGCCAGTCTGACTTCGCGCTCGATGGCAAGGTTCAGCCGTGGCTGGGCATGTCGATTGCCGAATTCGGCGCGTTGCGTGGCGCGTTCGTGATCGGCTCGTTCCTGCGCAAGGACCATCCCTTGCTGGCAGCCCGACTGCGCAATGCGGTCAAGCACGGCGCAAAGATCAGTCTGCTGCACGCCAGCGACGATGATTTACTGATGCCGGTTGCGAACAAGATTATCGCGGCACCGTCCGACTGGCTGTCGGCGTTGCATGAAGTGATCGCCGCTGTCGCGCAGGCGAAGAGCATCGCCGCGCCGGCCGGTTTCGAAAAGATCGAACCGTCGGCTGTCGCCAGGCAAACGGCGGCCAGCTTGCTGACCGGTGAGCCGCGCGGGGTTTTCCTCGGCAATGCCGCCGCCCAGCATCCGCAGGCATCCGAGTTGCACGCCGCCGCGCAATGGATTGCGCAAAACACCGGCGCCAGCTTCGGCTACCTGACTGAAGCGGCCAATACCGTTGGCGGCTACCTGGCCAACGCGTTGCCGTCGAGCGGCGCCGGCGCGCTGCAGTTGCTGGATCAGCCGCGCAAGGCTTACCTGCTGCTGAACGTCGAGCCGGAACTCGATTGCTACGATCCGCAGGCTGCCCGCAAGGCGCTGGCCGGGGCCGAAATGGTGGTTTCCCTGTCGGCCTTCCGCAACGAGCAAATCATGAGCTATGCCGATGTGCTGCTGCCGGTCGCACCGTTTACCGAGACGTCCGGCACCTATGTCAATTGCGAAGGCCGCGCGCAAAGCTTCAATCCCGCGGTCAAGCCGCGCGGCGACGCGCGCCCGGGCTGGAAAGTGTTGCGCGTGCTCGGCAACCTGCTTGGCCTTGAGGGCTTCGATTATGAAACGTCCGAGACGATTCGTAATGAAATCCTGGGGACGGCCACCCTGGCCGATGCCGATCTGACCGGGCGTCTGAATAATGTTGCGGACATCCGGCCGGAAGTCCTGGAACGGGCGCCGAAAGCGGCCGAAGTGCGCAGCCGCCTCGAGCGGATTGCCCAGGTGCCGATTTATTCCACCGACCCGATCGTGCGGCGCTCGCCGCCGTTGCAGCAAACCCGTGATGCCGCGCCGCCGAAGGCATGGATTTCGGCCGTGCTCGCCAGGGAGCTCGACATCGAGGAGGGCGTTGCGGTCAAGGTGACGCAGGGCGACGGCTACACCATCCTGCCGGCAGCCATTGATCGCAGCCTGCCCGATAGCGTCGTGCGCGTGGCCGCGGCGCGTGAAGCGACCAGTGCGCTGGGCGCAATGTTCGGTTCGGTCACCGTGGAGAAGGCGTGATGGATCAGATGCTGGTGAATGTACACGCCAATGGCCAGGCCTGGTTCGGCTACTTTTGGCCGCTGGTCTGGAATCTGGCAAAAATCATCGGGCTGGTGTTGCCGATCATGGGCTGCGTCGCCTACCTGACCCTATGGGAACGCAAGATGATCGGCTGGATGCATGTGCGTATTGGCCCGAACCGGGTCGGACCGGCCGGCTTGCTGCAGCCGATCGCCGATGCGCTGAAGCTGCTGCTCAAGGAAATCATCGTCCCGGCCAAGGCCAGTAAGGGCTTGTTCGTGATTGCCCCGGTCATGACCATCATGCCGGCGCTGGTGGCCTGGGTGGTGGTGCCGTTCGGCCCCGAAAAGGCCTTGGCCAATATCAATGCCGGCCTGCTGTTTGCGATGGCCATCACCTCGATGGAAGTCTACGGCGTCATCATCGCCGGCTGGGCCTCGAATTCGAAGTATGCCTTCCTGGGCGCGATGCGTGCCTCGGCGCAGATGGTGTCTTACGAAATCGCGATGGGCTTTGTTCTGGTGATCGTGCTGATGGTGTCCGGCAGCCTGAACTTCACCGATATCGTGGTGGCTCAGACTACCGGTTATTTCGCCGACCGCGGCTTGAACTTTCTGTCGTGGAACTGGTTGCCGCTGTTGCCGATGTTTTTCGTCTATATCATTTCCGGTATCGCGGAAACCAATCGCCACCCGTTCGACGTCGTGGAAGGCGAGTCCGAAATCGTTGCCGGTCACATGGTAGAGTATTCGGGGATGTCGTTCGCCATGTTCTTCCTGGCGGAATACGCCAACATGATACTGATTTCCGCGCTCGGTTCGCTGATGTTCCTCGGCGGCTGGGATGCGCCGGTGAATTCGGTGCTGCTGAACTGGGTGCCGGGCTGGATCTGGCTGGGCATCAAGACCTTCTTCGTGGTATCGATATTCGTCTGGGTGCGCGCCTCGTTCCCACGCTATCGCTATGACCAGATCATGCGTTTAGGCTGGAAGATTTTCATTCCGCTCACGCTGGCTTATCTGGTGATTGTGGCGGCATGGATGCAGACGCCCTGGAATATCTGGAAATAAACAGCTTGAAATTCGGGCCGGTGCCGGCCCCTCAAACGCTTCTCCCGCGAGGGGGAAGGGAGCGTAATGACGGAAACGGGCACTGCCCGTTTTCGCGGAGAATATGATGGAAGCCATTAAAGATTTTTTCGGCAGCCTGATGCTGCGAGAGTTGTTCAAAGGCCTGGCGCTGACTGGACGGTATATGTTCGCGCGCAAAATCACGGTGCAGTTCCCGGAAGAGAAAACGCCGCAGTCGCCGCGTTTCCGCGGGTTGCACGCGCTACGCCGTTATCCGAATGGGGAAGAGCGCTGCATCGCCTGCAAACTATGCGAAGCGGTATGCCCGGCGCTGGCTATTTCGATCGAATCGGAACAGCGCGATGACGGCTCGCGCCGTACCACGCGTTATGACATCGATCTGACCAAGTGCATCTTTTGCGGATTTTGCGAAGAGTCATGCCCGGTCGATTCGATCGTCGAGACCCATGTGCTCGAATACCATGGTGAAAAGCGGGGCGACCTGTACTTCACCAAGGAAATGCTGCTGGCTGTGGGCGATCGCTATGAACCGGAAATCGCCGCCGCACGCGCCTTCGATGCACCGTATCGTTGATCGGTGCACCTTGGCGCTGGATCGACGTTTCCGGTGATCTTGCCGTCGACGTTGATTATTAGTGCTTAATGCCTGGTGCCGTTTTATGATGCTGTCCTGTAATTATTACGCGGTCTAAAAGCCGAACTTCTAGTCCATTATGGAATTTAAAACTGCCTTGTTCTACGCGTTTTCGGCGATCCTGGTCATCGCCGCAATCCGCGTCATCACAGATCGCAATCCGGTGCATGCCGCACTGTTTCTTGTGCTGTCCTTTTTTTCGGCGGCTGCAATATGGATGTTGCTGAAAGCCGAATTCCTCGCGATCGTCCTGGTGCTGGTTTATGTCGGCGCGGTAATGGTGCTATTCTTGTTCGTGGTCATGATGCTAGATATTAATACGGACCGTCTGCGGGAAGGGTTCTGGGCCTATTTGCCGCTTGCTGCGACTGTCGGGGTCATCATCGTCCTGGAAATGGCTGCCATCCTGTTCCGCGGCTTCCTTGCGCTCGATGCCAATGTACCCGCCGCGGCCGCGACTATCGGCAATACCAAGGAGCTCGGCAAGCTGATTTACACTCAGTATGTGTTCGCATTTGAAATTGCCGCCGTCATCCTGCTGGTCGCGATGATCGCAGCGGTCGCGCTGACGCTGCGCCGTCGCAAGGACAGCAAATACTATGACCCGGGCCAGGCGGTCAAGGTGCGCAGCACCGACCGCATTCGCGTGGTCAACATGAAATCCGAAACCGAGCGCCCGGTCGTCGACAGCATCGGCACAACTCCCGCCGCTGGCTCGGCAACACAAAAACAATAAGAGCAGAACCGTGACCTTATCACTCTCACATTTCCTGATCCTCGGCGCAATCCTGTTTGCGATTTCAATCGTCGGCATTTTCCTCAACCGGAAAAACATCATCATTCTGCTGATGGCGATCGAATTGATGCTGCTGGCGGTCAATATGAACTTCGTCGCGTTTTCTTATTTCCTCGGCGATGCGGCCGGGCAGATTTTCGTTTTCTTCATCCTCACTGTGGCTGCCGCCGAGTCTGCGATAGGTCTCGCCATTCTTGTTGTGTTGTTCCGTAATCTGGACACCATCAACGTGGAAGATCTCGATAGTCTCAAGGGCTAGTCATTAAATAATAACGATAAGGTTCATCATGGCGGGGCAACTTAACCCTAACCTCCTTCTGGCCGTACCCCTGGCGCCGCTCGCCGGCTCCTTGGTCGCCGGTCTGCTTGGCACGAAATTCTTCGGCAATATCGTCGGCCGCAAGGTGTCGCACAGCGCGACGATCCTGGGCGTGCTGGTTGCATTGATCATCTCGGTCCAGACGCTGCTGCAGGTGCTCGACGGCGCCAGCTACAACGGCACGCTCTATACCTGGATGACGGTAGCCGGGATCAAGCTGGAAGTCGGTTTCCTGGTCGACAGCCTGACCGCGATGATGATGTGCGTCGTCACCTTCGTTTCGCTGATGGTGCATATCTATACGATCGGCTATATGAAGGATGATCCCGGCTATAACCGGTTTTTCGCCTACATTTCGCTGTTCACGTTTTCAATGCTGATGCTCGTGATGAGCAACAATTTCCTTCAGCTGTTCTTCGGCTGGGAAGCGGTGGGCCTGGTTTCCTACCTGCTGATCGGCTTCTGGTACACCCGGCCGACCGCAATTTATGCCAACCTGAAAGCGTTTCTCGTCAATCGCGTCGGCGACTTCGGCTTTATCCTCGGCATCGGCCTGCTGCTCGCATTTGCCGGCTCGATGAATTACGCGGAAGTGTTCGCCAAGCGCGAAGCGCTGGCGCAACTGACCATGCCCGGCTCCAGCTGGATGTTGCTGACGGTCGCCTGCATCTGCCTGTTCATCGGCGCGATGGGTAAATCGGCCCAGTTCCCGCTGCATGTCTGGCTGCCTGACTCGATGGAAGGTCCGACCCCGATTTCGGCGCTGATCCACGCCGCGACCATGGTCACGGCCGGGATTTTCATGGTGGCGCGCATGTCGCCGCTGTTCGAGCTGTCCGAGACGGCTTTGTCCTTCGTGATGATCATCGGCGCCATTACCGCCTTGTTCATGGGCTTCCTGGGCATCATTCAGAACGACATCAAGCGCGTGGTCGCTTACTCGACGCTGTCGCAGCTCGGCTACATGACGGTGGCCCTGGGCGCATCGGCCTATTCGGTCGGCGTGTTCCACCTGATGACCCATGCATTCTTCAAGGCCTTGCTGTTCCTCGCGGCCGGGGCCGTCATCATCGGCATGCATCACGACCAGGACATCCGCAACATGGGCGGCCTGCGCAAGTACATGCCGATCACCTGGATTACTTCGCTGCTCGGATCGCTGGCATTGATCGGTACGCCTTTCTTTTCCGGCTTCTATTCGAAGGACAGCATCATCATCGCCGCCCAGCATGCCAACATACCGTGCGCCGGCTTCGCCTACTTCGCGGTAATGGCGGGCGTATTCGTCACCGCTTTCTATTCATTCCGCATGTACTTCCTGGTGTTCCATGGCGAAGAGCGTTTCGGCAAGGCGCATCATCATGATGCCCATGATGACCACAGCCATGATGAAGATCCGGACGAGGCGCATCACGGTCTCGCTCCGGGCGAGAAACCGCATGAAGCGCCATGGGTTGTTACCTTGCCGCTGATCCTGCTGGCGATTCCGTCGGTAATCATCGGTTATCTGACGATCGGTCCAATGGTGCATGGCGACTTCTTCAAGAACGTGATTTTCGTCAGCGAAGCGCACAAGGCGATGGAATTCCTGCATGAAGAGTTTCACGGCGCCGCGGCCATGGGCGTACATGGCCTGACGAGTCTGCCGTTTTTCCTGGCTCTCGCGGGCGTCGTATCGGCGTATTACTGTTACCTGGTCAATCCTCGCGTGCCGGCCTGGTTCTATCACAGGTTCCATGCGATCCACACGCTGCTGGACAATAAGTATTACATGGACCGGATCAATGAGATCGTTTTTGCCAACGGCGGACGGATGCTCGGGCGCGGTCTCTGGAACATCGGCGACCGGACCCTGATCGACGGCCTGCTCGTCAACGGCAGCGCGAAGCTGGTGGGATGGTTCTCGTCGATCGCGCGTACTTTCCAGACCGGATATATCTACCATTACGCCTTTACCATGATCCTGGGTATCGTCCTGTATCTCGGCTATTTGCTGTTGATTCCTTACACCAAATAACGCCGGGTAACCACAAGAAAAAACATGATGCAGTCTACTTTTCCCTTACTGAGTCTGGCGATCTGGTTGCCGATCGCATTTGGCATCCTCGTGCTGGCATTCGGCCGCGATAATAATCCGGGCCTGGCGCGCCGTGTCTCGCTGATCGGCTCGATCGCCAGCTTTCTGGTGACGTTGCCGCTGATCCAGCACTTCGACAATGCGGCCCATGGCATGCAGTTCGTCGAAAAGACGCCCTGGATCGGCCGCTTCAATATTTTTTATTCGCTCGGCATCGATGGCATCTCGCTCTGGTTCGTTCCGCTGACGGCACTCATCACGATCCTGGTCGTGATCGCCGGCTGGGAAGTCATTGAAAAGAAAGTGTCCCAGTACATGGGCGCTTTCCTTATTTTGTCGGGCCTGATGATCGGCGTGTTTTGCGCGCTGGACGGCATGCTGTTCTATGTATTCTTCGAAGCGACGCTGATTCCGATGTTCATCATCATCGGTGTCTGGGGCGGTGCCAATCGCGTGTACGCCGCAGTCAAGTTTTTCCTTTACACCTTCTTCGGATCGCTGCTGATGCTGGTGGCCCTGATTTACCTGTACTTCAAATCGCATGGCAGTTTCGATATCCTGGCATGGCATCAGCTGCCGTTGCCGATGTCGGCCCAAATCCTGGTATTCCTGTCATTCCTGATGGCGTTCGCGGTGAAAGTGCCGATGTGGCCGGTGCATACCTGGCTGCCCGATGCGCACGTGGAAGCGCCGACCGGCGGTTCAGTCGTCCTGGCGGCGATCATGCTGAAGCTCGGCGGCTACGGCTTCCTGCGCTTCTCGCTTCCGATCACGCCAGATGCCAGCCATTACCTGGCCCCCCTCATCATCACCATCTCGCTGATCGCGGTCATCTACATTGGCCTGGTCGCGCTGGTCCAGGCAGACATGAAAAAGCTGGTCGCTTATTCATCGATCGCGCACATGGGCTTCGTTACGCTCGGGTTCTTCCTGTTCAATGACATGGCAGTGCAGGGCGGGATCGCGCAAATGATTTCGCACGGCTTCGTGTCGGGTGCGATGTTTCTTTGCATCGGCGTGCTGTATGACCGCATGCATTCTCGCCAGATCGCCGATTACGGCGGGGTCGTCAATACCATGCCGCGTTTCGCCGCGCTGTTCGTATTGTTTTCCCTGGCGAATGCCGGATTGCCGGCAACCTCCGGGTTCATCGGTGAGTTCATGGTGATCCTGGGCTCGGTGCAATACAATTTCTGGATCGGCCTGCTGGCCGCGACCGCACTGATTCTTGGCGCGGCGTACTCGCTGTATCTGGTGAAGCGGGTCATCTTTGGCGACATCGGCAATGCGCAAGTGGCGCAGCTGAAGGATCTGAACAAGCGTGAATTCTTCATGCTCGGCGTGCTCGCGATCGCGGTGATTGCAATGGGTCTTTATCCGGCGCCGTTCACCGATGCGATGCAGACCTCGGTCTCCGACCTGTTAAAGCATGTCGCCATTTCAAAAGCAAACTAGAAATGAATAACATAAACCTGATTCCGGCTTATGCCGAAGTTTTCCTGGTGATCGCGGCTTCCGCGATCCTGCTGATCGACATGTTTCTCGGCGAAGCAAAGCGCAACATTACCTATATGTTGTCGCTGGCGACGCTGGCCGGCTGCGCAGTGCTGACGCTGGCCGATTTCAATACTGGCGCCACCACCTACACCTTCCGCAACATGTTCGTGTCCGACCCGATGGCGAACCTGCTCAAGCTGTTTTCTTACCTGGCGGTTGGTCTCTCGATGGTGTATTCGCGCCAGTATACGACCGCACGCGGCATGCTCGGCGGCGCGCTTGGCGGCGAATTTTATGTGCTGGCGCTGTTCGCATTGCTGGGTCAGATGCTGATGATTTCGGGAAATAACTTCCTTGTGATTTACCTCGGCCTCGAACTGATGTCGCTGGCGACCTATGCGCTGGTGGCGTTGCGCCGCGATCATGCCGCGTCGACCGAAGCGGCGATGAAGTATTTCATCCTCGGCGCGCTGGCCTCCGGCTTTTTGTTATATGGCATTTCGATGTTGTATGGCGCGACCGGTTCGCTTGACTTGTCTGAAGTCGCCAAGGCGACGGCCTCCGGCACCGTCAATAAAACCGTGCTGGTGTTTGGCCTCGTGTTCCTGGTTTCCGGTTTGGCGTTCAAGCTCGGCGCGGCGCCATATCACATGTGGGTGCCCGACGTTTACCAGGGTGCGCCGACATCGGTCACGCTGCTGCTCGGCGGCGCGCCTAAACTTGCTGCGTTCGCAATCTGCTTCCGCCTGCTGGTGGAAGGATTGTGGACGCTTGCGATCGATTGGCAGCAGATGCTGACCGTGCTTGCGGTATTGTCGATGGCGGTCGGGAATATCACGGCGATCGCGCAAACCAACCTGAAGCGCATGCTGGCCTATTCGACAATTTCGCAAATGGGCTTCCTGCTGCTGGGACTGTTGTCCGGCGTTTTCCCCGGCAGCAATGCCGCATCCGCAGCGAATGCCTATAGCTCGGCGCTGTTTTATTCGATCACCTATGTGCTGACCACGCTTGGCACATTTGGCGTGATCATGCTGCTGGCGCGCAGCGGTTTCGAAGCGGAAAACCTGGAAGACTTCAAGGGCTTGAATCAGCGCAGTCCGTGGTTCGCGGCGGTCATGATGATTTTGCTGCTGTCGCTGGCCGGTGTGCCGCCGGTGGTAGGTTTCTATGCCAAGCTGGAAGTGCTGCAGGCAGTGCTGGCTACGGGCCAGGTCTGGCTGGCGGTAGTGGCGGTGCTGTTCTCGCTGATCGGCGCCTATTACTATCTGCGCGTGATCAAGCTGATGTATTTCGACGACGCGGTCGACAAGGCTAAAATCGTGGTCAATACCGATATGCAGGTAGTGCTCAGCCTTAACGGCTTAGCCATCGTTGTACTGGGGCTGCTGCCCGGTCCATTGATGGCGCTGTGCGCGGCGTCGATCGTCAAAACGCTTGCTTCCTGATCTGCGGTGGATGCTTCCCTGTCAAGCTGGTTTGTGATCGTGCTGGCGCTGTTTGGCGCCAACCTGCCGTTTTTCAATGAGCGGCTGCTCGGCGTCTTCCCGAGGCGATCGGCGGTCAAGCCGTTCTGGCTGCGGCTGATTGAAATTTTCGTCCTGTATGCGGTGGTGGGCGGCGTTGCTTTTTTGCTTGAATCGCGGATGGGGAATGCGTTTCCGCAGCGCTGGGAGTTTTACGCGGTCACGGGTTGCCTGTTCATCGTAGCGGCTTATCCGGGATTCGTGTTTCGGTACCTGCGCAAGCGGCACGGTTAAATTCGTCCGCATCGCCGGTGCAGGCCGGGCGCTGCCTATCTTTATCGAGTCAAGTCAACCAAGCCTGGAGTCTGAACCATGGATAGCCACCTCAAAGAAACCAGGATCGACAGTGCACCCGCCTTCGAAGGCGATTTCCTGAACGTCCAGCGCGATACGGTCCGTCTGCCTGACGGCAAGACAACGCTGCGTGAATATATCAAGCACCCCGGCGCAGTCGTCATCCTGCCGGTATTCGACGATGGCACCATCCTGCTCGAGCGCCAGTTCCGATATCCGCTGGATCGCGTCTTTATCGAATTTCCGGCCGGGAAAATCGACCCGGGTGAAGATCCGCTGGTTTGTGCCAAGCGCGAACTCAAGGAAGAAACCGGCTACACCGCGTCCGACTGGAAATTCGTCTGCACCATTCATAATGCGATTGCCTACTCCGATGAGCATCTCGAGATCTATCTTGCTCGCGGTTTGACCGCTGGCGACAGCGAACTGGATGACGGGGAGTTTCTCGAAACGATTACTGCCAGCACTGAAGAAATGCTGGCATGGGTACGCGAAGGGAAGATCACCGATGTCAAAACAGTGATCGGCACCTTTTGGCTGGAAAAGATTTTGACCGGGCAGTGGACTGTTTAGCTTGCGCGTGGCTGCCTGGGGCTTTCGAAGTTCAGCCCTGATCGGCTACGCAGGCTGCCATCTCAAAGCGGCCCGCGACACCGTGGGCTAATGCGCGAATGCAGTAAGGCCCTAATGCGGGATCCGCTCTACGCCCGCCATTTGTCGAGTTCCCTGGCCACCCTTGTCACCACGCTGTCCCAGTCATCCGCTGCGGGCTGACGAAACAGTTTCACCGACGGATACCAGGGGCTGTCGGATCGTTCCAGCATCCAGCGCCAGCTCGGCCTGAACGCGAGCATCAGCCACACCGGTTTGCCCATCGCACAAGCCAGGTGAGCGATGCGGGAGTCGGCGGCGATCACCAGGTCCAGGCTGGCGATGAGCGCCGCGGCATTGGACAAGTCATCCAGTTGATCGGCAACCCGCATGATCTCGCCATGTTGTTCCAGGACCGGCAAATCGGCGGCTGGAACATCCAGTTGCAAACTGATGTACTGCGCACGCCCATAAACCAGCGCGGCGAATTTCTGCAGCGGTATGGCATGCGACGCATTGTGCGCGGCCAGGTCGGACCAGAGCAGGCCAATGCGCAGCAAGGGCGTATTTCCCAGTCTTTGTTGCCACGCTGCGATACGCGCAGGGTCACCCTTGAGATAACAGGTATTGGTTGGTATGGTAGCCAGGCTGGTGCCAAACGCGAGCGGCAGACTCAGAAGCGGGCAGTGGTAATCGAATTCGGGCAGCGGGTCGCCTTCCGCAAACACCTGGCTTACGCCTTCCAGCGTTTCCAGCAGGGGCACCAGGCAGGCCGGCGCTTCGAGCAGCACGGTTGCACCTTGCGCCGCGAGCCGCTTCGCATAGCGGCAAAACTGGATCGTATCTTCAATGCCTTGTTCGGCATGCAGCAAAATCGTTTTGCCGGTCAAGGACTGGGCGCCTAGCCACAGCGGCTGCTCGAACACGCGTTTCGATTTGCCGAGCCGCGCCGTCTGCCAGCGCCATTCATATTTTTTCCAGCCCTTTGCAAAATTCCCGGCGGCCAGCCGGCACAGGCCTTCATCCAGGTGCGCATCAGCCAGGTCGGGCCGGATTCGCGCGGCCTCCGCATAGCTCTCGGCCGCTTCCTCGTGCCGGTTCAGGTCCGCCAGCAAGGCGCCGCGGCTGGTGAACGCTTCGGCGAAATCATTCCTTAGTTCCAGCGCCCGGTCAAAACTGGCAAGCGCTTCGTCATAGCGTTTGAGCTTGTGCAGCGTGTCGCCAAGATGCAGTCGAGCGTCCGCATCGTCCGGCCTGAGCTTGATCGCACGTTCGAGGCAGGCGAGGGCTTCTTCGTTCCGGTTCAGGTTGCGCAGGGCGAGCGCGTGGCAATCGTGGGTATCGGCAAATTCCGGATCAATCAGGATCGCCTGCTCGAAACTGGCCAAGGCTTCGGCATGCCTTTTTAATTGCATCAGCACCCGGCCGCGCCTTGTATGCAACTCGGCGCGCGCGGGAAAGACATCGATCGCTCTGTCGAGCAAGTCAACGCACGGTTCAAGGCGTCCGGTTTGAAGCGCGATCTGGCTCAAAAAATTCAGTGCCTCGAAATTTTTTGGCTGCAGGTCGAGGATCTGCTTGTACAAGGCCTCGGCCGCCTCGGCCTGGCCATGCTGATCGAGCGTCGATGCCTGCTGCATCAGCAGAAGAACCGATAAGTCCGCCTGCGGGGGAATTGAAACTTCTAACGGTAATACCGCTTGGGGAGTGCTGGATATCATATTTCTGTCCCGTCGATTTTTCGAACACGTGCCGGCGTCACATCACCGATGTTTGAGCTTGCTCTTCGGCGCGTCCCGTTCCCGCGCCAGCTGGCACAGGCAATTTCCTGTCGGCAAAGCTTAAATCAGAACGCCAGGATAAGCAGTAAATGTTATTTGGCACTAACGTTCCTGAAACCTTTGCGATGTTCCATTCGACACAGGTTGGCTCCGGTCACAGTGCGTGCTTATTCAACGCAAGGGTTTCCTGTGGACCGGTTTGGCGTTTTGATAGTCGACGATCGCTGAGAAAGACTAATGTTTCAAAAATAAAATTTATTACTGAACAAAAATCAATAAACGGTTTCTTTTTTAATTAACTGTAGGTAATAACTATTTTAAACTGAAAGTATTCGGCAGGACAACCGCCGATGTAATGACTGCGTTGATATCAGGGGATCCTTAATGAAAACTGGCAGATTGGATTGGCCGGTATGGCGGCAGCGCTTCTGTTTGGAGGGTGCAGCGATGGATCATCGCCGGCGGCAGTTTCCGGACCTCCTTCGGCTTCCGCAAACAAAACCGCTGTCGAGGTGATCGTAATTAGTGAAGGAGCGATCGAAAACGCGGTTGTCTGTTCAGATACAAATGAAAACGGCGCATGCGATACCAGCGGCGACGAGGAGCCGCGAGCTCTCACAAATGTAGCCGGGAAGGCAACGCTGAATCTGCCGAGCGATCATGTCGGCAAGCAGGCTTCATCCTTTTTGATGAGCGGACGTGCGCCGGCCGCCGTCACATATTCGGATAATTCGGCCCGCCACCACCCTCCGGCGTGACCCAGACTATATTCTGCGTCGGGTCCTTGATATCGCAAGTCTTGCAATGCACGCAGTTCTGCGCATTGATCTGCAACCGTTCCTTGCCATCGCCTTCCTGCACAAACTCGTACACGCCGGCCGGGCAATAGCGCGATTCCGGACCGGCATATTTGTGCAGGTTGATATTGACCGGCACGCTGGGGTCTTTCAAGGTCAGGTGCACAGGCTGGTGCTCGGCGTGGTTGGTATTCGAAATGAACACCGATGACAGCCGGTCGAAAGTCAGCTTGCCATCCGGCTTTGGATACACGATAGGCTTGAATTCCGAGGCCGGCCGCAGGCATTCATGATCGGCATGCGTATGATGCAGGGTCCACGGCGCCTTGCCGCGGAATACCACCTGGTCAATGCCGACCATCAGCGTGCCCAGGGTCAGTCCCTTGCTCATCCATGGTTTGAAATTGCGCGCCACATGTAATTCCTCATGCAGCCAGGAATGCTCGAAGGCCTGCGAATAGGCCGTCAGTTCGTCGAGCTGACGGCCGGCGCCCAATGCCTCGAACGCCGCTTCAGCCGCCATCATGCCCGATTTCATCGCGGCATGGCTGCCCTTGATGCGGCTCGCATTCAGGAAGCCGGCATCGCACCCGATCAATGCGCCGCCCGGGAAAGTGAGCTTGGGAAGCGATTGCAGGCCGCCCGCGGTGATTGCGCGTGCGCCGTAGGAAATGCGCTTGCCGCCTTCAAAAAACTTGCGAATTTCGGGATGCGTCTTGTAACGCTGGAATTCCTCATAGGGCGACAGGTAAGGATTTTCATAACCAAGCCCGACCACGTAACCGACCGCGACCTGATTATTTTCCAGATGATAAAGGAATGACCCGCCATAGGTCTTGGTATCCAGCGGCCAGCCGGCCGTATGGATGACCAGGCCCGGCTGATGCAGCTTCGGATCGATCTCCCACAATTCCTTGATGCCGATGCCATAAGTCTGCGGGTCCTTGCCCCGGTTCAGGTCGAACTTGCTCATCAGCTGACGGCCGAGATGGCCACGCGAGCCTTCCGCAAACAGCGTATATTTCGCATGAAGTTCCATGCCGAGCTGGAACGCATCGGTTGGCGTGCCATCCCGGTCCACGCCCATGTTGCCGGTTGCGACGCCCTTGACTGAACCATCGTCGTTGTACAGCACTTCCGCCGCCGGGAATCCCGGGAACACTTCGACTCCGAGCGCTTCGGCTTGCTGGCCCAGCCAACGCACCACGTTGGCCAGCGAAATAACATAATTGCCATGGTTCTGGAAGCAGCCGGGCAGCATCCAGGCAGGCGTTTTGTAGGCCTTCGTTTCAGTCAGGAACAGGAAGCGGTCTTCCGTGACAGCTGTGTTCAGCGGTGCGCCCAGTTCTTTCCAGTTCGGGAACAGCTCATTGATTGCCTGCGGGTCCATCACGGCGCCGGACAGGATATGGGCGCCCAATTCGCCTCCTTTTTCCAGCACGCAGACATTGACTTCGCTGCCTTTTTCGGCGGCCAGCTGCTTCAGCCGTATCGCCGCGGCCAGGCCGGCCGGTCCGCCGCCGACGATAACGACGTCATACTCCATCGCTTCACGCGGGCCGTACTGTTCGAGGATGTTTTGGTTCTGGGTTTGCGTCATTATGTCTCACCACCGGAAGGTCTAGTCTAACAAGTGCGCTAATTGTCGGGGATTTCGAGGCAGAATGCTAGACATCGCACTGTAATTGCATGGAATTCATGTAATCATATCGGCCAGGCATGAATTACGGAACCGGACAAGGAGAAATTGTGGGGATCGAACTCAACTTTGAAGGCAAAATCGCGTTGGTAACCGGGGCATCGAGTGGCTTGGGCGCGCGCTTTGCAAAAATTCTGGCCCAGGCCGGCGCCCAAGTCGTGCTGGCATCGCGCCGGATCGAACGGCTAAAGGAGTTACGCGCCGAAATCGAAGCCGATGGCGGGGCGGCGCATGTGGTCAGCCTGGACGTGACCGATTATGCCAGCATCAAATCCGCAATCGCCCATGCCGAAACGGAAGCCGGCCCGATCGACATCCTGGTCAATAATTCCGGCGTGTCGACCACCCAGCGCCTGATCGACGTTACCCCTGAAGATTACGCCTTTGTGATGGACACTAACACGCGCGGCGCATTTTTCGTGGCGCAGGAAACCGCCAAGCGCATGATTACGCGTGCCAAGGGCGATCCGAAAAAGCAGCACCGCATTATCAATATCGCCTCGGTCGCCGGGCTGCGCGTTCTGCCGCAGATCGGTGTCTATTGCATGAGCAAGTCGGCCGTGGTGCACATGACGAAATCGATGGCGGTTGAATGGGGCCGGTTCGGCATTAATGTCAACGCGATTTGTCCCGGTTATATCAGCACCGAAATCAATGCCGAGCATTTCAACACCGAACAGGGCAAGGTATTGGTCGATATGTTGCCGCGCAAACGCGTCGGACAGCCTGAAGACCTGGATGGTCTGCTGTTATTGCTGGCCTCGGAAGAGTCCCATTTCATTAACGGCGCGATTGTCACGGCTGATGATGGAATGAGCGCTTTTTAGAAAAAGTCTAGACGGTCGCCGTTTTTTTCGAGACCGGCGCCGTTGCCACCGGCGCAGCCTGGCCCACTGCGCCGAGCGTAACGCCCAGCAAGCGGTGCACCAGCTCGCTCGAGGTTGCGGCGGCGAATTTCCGCATCAGTTTGGCCCGGTGCATTTCGACGGTGCGCGGACTCAGGCCGATCTGCCGGCCGATCAGTTTACTGGTCTTGCCTTCGACCAGCAGCGCAGCGATCTCGCGCTCGCGCGGCGTCAGTTCCGCCGTAACCGGGCGCTTCGAACTCAAATCCTCGAAGGTCCAGATGCCCGCCGCATGGGCGTCGTTTTTTACCAGCGCGCCGCCGGTGACATGGCACCAGAATAATTCCTGGTTGGCCCGTTTCATGATGCGTTCGTCAGAGTAATGTCCTTTTGCATTCATGATCGGCACAATACGCGCACCGGTACGCTCGAACTCATCGGGCGACGGATACAGTACGGAAAACGACTGGCCGATCAATCCCCCGGGCAAATACCCGAACATGTCGGCTAACGCATGGTTGCAAGCTTGAATGACACGGTTATGCGACACGCACATGCCGATTGGCGAATGCATGAAAATCATTTGAAAATCGATTGCCGGGGAGGTGCTTGGGGACATAGGCTTAGTCACCTTAACTAAAATTGGTACTTCTACGGTATTGTGCTGCCTCTTGGTGCATCTTATGCTTCTAATCCTGTAAAAACAAAGTCCGTACTATACTTGCAACCATATACTAGCGACCAAATAGTTCCGTGAGCGATGACGGATCTAGACCTTAGGTTTACTTTACACAAAGAAAAGGGTGGGTATGAAGAAAGTTTATCCGGATGCCGCCGCTGCTCTGGCTGGTGTCGTCAAAGACGGGCAGATGATCGCCGTTGGCGGTTTCGGTTTGTGCGGCATTCCCGAGGCATTAATTGAAGCATTACGCGATTCGGGCGTACAAAACCTGACCGCCATCTCCAATAATGCCGGCGTAGACGGTTTTGGCCTGGGCCAATTGCTGTCGACGCGCCAGGTCAGGAAAATGATCGCCTCCTATGTCGGCGAAAACAAGGAGTTCGAACGCCAATACCTGGCGGGCGAATTGGAACTCGAATTCACGCCGCAGGGCACGCTGGCGGAGAAGTTGCGCGCCGGCGGTTCCGGCATTCCGGCGTTTTTCACGAAGACCGGCGTCGGCACCCTGGTTGCCGAAGGCAAGGAAGTACGTGAATTCGATGGCGAGCAATATGTCATGGAGCGTTCTCTGGTGCCCGACGTGTCGCTGGTGAAAGCCTACATAGCCGATAAGTCTGGCAATCTCGTATACAACAAGACCGCGCGCAATTTCAATCCGAATGTCGCCATGGCCGGCAAAATCACGATAGTCGAAGTGGAAAAACTGGTCGAAGTCGGTGAACTCGATCCGGACCAGATCCACACGCCCGGCATCTTCGTGCACCGCATTGTCGTGAATCCGAACCCGGAAAAACGTATCGAACAACGCACTGTACGTGCAAGCAAGTAAGCGGAGAACCAACAAGGCATGGACTCGTGAATAAATGGCCGCGAGCGCGGCGAAGGAATTGCAGGAAGGTTTTTATTTCAACCTGGGAATAGGTTTGCCAACCATGGTTGCCAACTATGTGCCGGCGAATATTGAAGTAGGGCTGCAATCGGAAAACGGCTTGCTCGGCATCGGCCCGTTCCCGACGGAAGACGCAATAGATCCGGACCTGATCAATGCCGGCAAGCAGACCGTGACCGCGTTGCCGGGGTCGTCGTACTTCAGCTCGGCCGATTCATTTGCGATG
>JAQGMO010000059.1 GCA_028292315.1 Herminiimonas sp.
ATACGTTTTAATAAGTTTTAAAAATAAGCTTTAAAAATAAGCTTTAAAAATAAGCTTTAAAAATAAATTTTTAAAAAAATGTGATCCTAAAGCTGGGTCTTGGAGGTGAGGCGCGAGGATTTATCGATGGCATCGCGAATTTCCTCGATGGCTTTTTCAATTTCGCTATCGCTAAAAGGATCGGCGTCCTCGAGCTCTGCCGGCCGCGGCGCGTGTATCGTCGACGTCATCATGCCAGGCCGCAGCAGGTCGGTCGAAATCGTTGTGGTGTTTTCCAGATTGTTCGCGCCTTCCCACATCATCGCCAGCGCAGTCACATTATCGCTTCTTTTGCCGGCCGTGTCCGTTGCCGCCCTGACCAGCGCCGGCACGGCGCGCACGATGGTATTGCCATGCAGTTCACGGGCCAGGGCTTCATCGGGCACGGTCGACCATAAGCCATCCGAACACAACAACAACAAATCCCCGGCTTGCAGCGCAGCCTGCCGCGATAACTCGACCTTCGGCGGCGTTGGCGCGCCCAGGCAATTGAACAGCTTGTTGCGTTCCGGGTGCGTGTCGCGTTCGGCGGCATCGACCTTGCCCTGCGCAATCAGGGCTTCGATACGCGAATGATCACGGGTGCGCGCCAGTATCTGCCCACTGCGCATCCAGTACAGCCGCGAGTCGCCGCAGTGCGCCCATACCGCGCTGCCGTGCTGGATCAGGCAGGCGACAATCGTGGTGCGCGGCGTTTCCGGCAGATTATTAACGGTACGATACCGGTGTATCTCGCGATGCGCCGCGAAAAATCCATCTTCCAGGAAGCGTGCGGGTTTCTTGATGGTAGGCTTGGCGCTCTCCTGAAAAAAAGCGCCCATGGTTTGCATGGCGATCGTCGCCGCCGCCTCGCCCTGGATATGTCCGCCCATGCCGTCGGCCAGCAATAGCAGCAATGCATCGCGGGTAAAGCAATATCCCATGCGGTCCTGGTTGGACTTGCGGCCGCCGATCTGGCTCTCCTGATAAACTGAAAATCGCATGCGCCTGCCTGGTCAGTGGGCCCGCGTCAACGGGTGTCTTCGTGGATGGTGGTCGTGGTATTGTCATTCGCCGCAGCGCTACCCTTCAGGCGAAACATCTCGCGCAACTTGCGGGTGACTTTTGTCACCGTGCCCAACTGCTGCGGCACGGCGATTTCCTGCCTTAATGCCTTTTGCAGCGCGAACACGCTTTGTGGCCGCTTGAGCGGATCAATCATAAGGCTCCAGCGTACCACCTCGATCAATTCCGGCGAATAAACGCCCTGCAGTTTTTGATAATGCGTTTCCATCCGGTCGTTCTTCTGGCGCTGATCAGCCGGCTGCGGCGGCGCGCCGACCATGCAGGCAAAAATCGATGCGCCGATGCTGTAAACGTCGGTCCAGGGACCAAGGCTGCCGCTTTTCGCATACAGTTCCGGCGGCGCAAAGCCCGGCGTGTACATCGGATACAATTTCGGCAAATCGGTGCGCAGCGTTTGCCGCGCCGCGCCGAAATCGAGCAGGATCGGCGTGCCGTCCACCCGCAGGTAAATGTTCGCCGGCTTCAAGTCGAGATGGAGCAATTTGTTGGTATGCACTTCGCGCAAGCCATTCATGACCTGGCTGAACATCTTGCGGATGAACCGTTCCGACACCAGCGGCTTTTCGCCCTTGTCGCGGCGGCGGATGATATGGTCCTGCAGCGAGCGGCCGGATTCATAAGCCATCACCATGTATACGGTTTCGTTGGCGCGGAAGAAATTGACCACGCTCACCACATTGGGGTGCGTGATGCGCGCCAGTGCGCGGCCTTCCTCGAAAAAGCATTTCAGTCCGATCCGGAATACCGGCAGGTTTTCAGGTGAAATAAGGGGCACCAGCTCGCCGGGCTGACGCAAGGCTAGCGAACTCGGCAGGTATTCCTTGATTGCCACCGCGTTGCCGTCTTCATCATAAGCCAGATATACAATACTGAACCCGCCCGACGCGATCTTCTTTACAATGCGATATCCAGCAATATCTAATCCGTCCGGCAATGGAGCATTGTTTTGCGCCGCCATATCTTTCCTGTCTCCGTGGTAAAAAGATTTGCCGGATCATTGCGCGCCGCCAGTCGTTTCGACACGGCGCCAAAGATCTTGCAAACTGGTACGGATTGTGTGGATAAATCACTATTTTGTAAAGAACAAACCGAGGACTGAATTTTGACTATTAGCAGCATGACAGGGTATGCGGTCACCACCCGCGAAACCGCAAACGGTACGCTGACCATGGAAATCAAGAGCGTGAATTCGCGCTTTCTGGATTTGCAATTTCGCATCAATGACGAATTGCGCGTGGTCGAACCGGCATTGCGCGAAGCAATCATGGGACGGGTAAGCCGCGGCAAGGTGGAGTGCCGCCTCAGTTTCGGGCGCAAGGTCGCCGCCGCCGGCACCCTTGCCCTGAATACCACGCTGCTTGAGTCGTTACAAGGATTGCAAGCTGAAATCCGCAAGCAATTCCTGGACGCACCGGCCCTTTCAGTCAATGAACTGTTGCGTTGGCCCGGCATGATCGCCGAATCCGAAATCGGCCAGGAAACCTTGCAGGCGGAAGTGATGGCGGCCGCGGCTGACACGCTCACGGCGTTTGTCGAATCGCGCAAGCGCGAAGGGGCTGCGCTCGAGGCAATGTTGCTGTCGCGAGTCGACGAACTCGAGAAAATTGTGGAACGCATTTCGCCGCTGGTCCCGCAGGCAGTGTTGCAACTTCAGCAAAAAGCCACGGAACGTTTGCAGGAAGCGTTGGGGCTGGCGTTGCAAAAAGGCGACTCCGCTGGCACGCCTGGCCTTACACGCGAAGAAGTTGCAGAAAGGATACGGCAAGAGGTGACCTTGTATGGCATCCGTATCGATGTTTCAGAAGAACTGTCACGCTTGTCGGCGCATCTTACCGAGACCCGGCATATCCTGAAAAAAGGCGGACAGGTCGGCAAGCGGCTCGATTTCATGATGCAGGAGTTGAATCGCGAAGCCAATACAGTGGGCTCCAAGGCATCGGCCAAGGAATTGTCGGATGCGTCGATGGCGATGAAACTGCTGATCGAGCAAATGCGAGAACAGGTCCAGAATCTCGAGTAACGATCGTTTGCAATCCATTAATGCGGCAACGGTCCGGCTCATGCGGCAATGGCAGTGGAAGGCTACGCGGGCCACGCGGCCGCATCGAATCGGCTGTATCAGGCGAGCGACGAATCGGATTGATCAAATTTCATTCAGGTTTTACCGTCAGGCAGAAACTTCGTTGAGATAAAACGCCTCGAACAGGATTCGAATCGAGGTGTCACTTGAGTTCGAGTTCGCCCCAAAGCAGTGCCAAAACACTGACTCTCGCCGCGATCGGCGTGGTCTATGGTGATATCGGCACCAGTCCCCTTTACACCATGAAAGAAGTGTTCTCCAAGGAACACGGGCTCGAACTCAACCCTGCCAATCTCCTGGGTATCGTCTCGCTGATTTTCTGGGGGCTTACGGTCATCGTCTCGCTGAAATATGTGTCACTGGTGTTACGCGCCAACAATCGCGGTGAGGGCGGCATCATGGCCCTGACCTCGCTTGCCATGTCGGCGGTAAAACAGAATTCGCACTGGCAATACCTGGTCATGCTGCTCGGACTGGCCGGGGCCGCGTTGTTTTTCGGAGATGGCGTGATTACGCCCGCTATTTCAGTCTTGTCGGCGATGGAAGGGCTCGAAGTTGCTGCTCCCGCGCTGCATGCTTACATCCTGCCGTCAACCGTCGTGGTGCTGGTTGCCCTTTATCTGTTTCAGAAACACGGCACGGCCGGCATCGGGCGATGGTTCGGGCCCATTATGACCACCTGGTTTGCGGTGCTTGCCGGCATGGGATTTGTCAACATCATGCGCAATCCGGGCATTCTCGCCGCCCTCAACCCGCTTTATGCCTTTCAATTCCTGACGACCAATCGCTGGCTCGCCTTTATCGCGCTCGGCGCGGTGGTACTCGC
>JAQGMO010000399.1 GCA_028292315.1 Herminiimonas sp.
TGATAAATCACCATATTTTGTAACGTTCGGAAGCTTAGGGAAAGACATAAATGCTGTCTTAATAATGAGATAACTCCCAAATGGCACTAAAAGAAATTTTAATTGTGGCGTGATCATTGCTAAAACTGTCGCCGCCAATACGACAAAGACATACTTTTTACTAAAACTAATTCTGTCGAAATAAAGGTAAGCAAGCATACCCCCCGAAAAATATTTAAATAGGTCAGATAATACTTGTACATTTGGATGAATAAAATTGAGGGGCAATGGCAAAAACGTCGCGAGAAATAGGAAAAGAACGAAATGTCTCTTTTTTAGGGCTCCTATTAATCCAAGGACTGCGACTATCAGATAGCAGCTACACTCATAGGCAAGAGTCCATAAAGACCCATTCACTGCGCTTTTGTATGGATTGTTTTCAAAAACCCCTGGTAGATCATACTGAAGCTTAAACAGGCGTAAATTATTCAAATAGTTATAAGATCTTCCATTGAGAAAATATTCCATGGAACTTAAAGACGTAACAATAGGCCCGAGAACAAATACTGTGAGCAGTAGCAAAGGAATTAAAGCAGGGTAAATTCGCAAAAATCTCTTGGCAAGAAACTTCCTAACATTTTGTGTTGACTCATAGCTCATCGTCACCAAAAATCCACTAATGACGAAAAATACATACACTGCAACACTTCCAAATGTCGCTTCTCCGCCGCTCAAAATAGCAAGCGGTTCATTTCTATTTTCCCCATCGACCAATGGAAATGAATGAGAAAAAAGGACTAACAAGGCCGCAAAAAGCCGAATCACGTCAAAATTATTATTTTGCGGAATAACAGATCGTGCTCTTGAATATAAAAGATGTTTTGAGCTGGTTTTCAAATATCTGCTAAGTAAGAACGCCTTGGCAATAGCTGTTGGAATCAATTGAACGTCCTTCTTCCGTTTTTCTTGTTGATTTATCAGCAAAGGTTTGGAGCATGAGAGCAGCTTGGCGCAGCAAGACAACCTGAGAAAGCATGTACACCTTATTGGGTTTTACGGATGGTGTTATACACCCCTTAAAGTATATTGCAATACGGACACAACCCTGACAACTTTGGCGAGCTTTGGCGAAACGTGACGAGTGAGGATGAGCCAGTAATCAATATAAACAATGAGTTATTCAAACTGTTAATCCGCAGGTCCCTGGTTCGAGTCCAGGTCGGGGAGCCAGAATATAAGAAGGGTTTACGTGCAAGCGTAGACCCTTTTCTATTTCTGAACGTGAATATGTATTGGAATTGTAGGGGATCAGTCATACTCGATCGCCGACATTGGCATCACCAAAGTGAGCGGATCATCTGGTAATGGAACAAATCCGAAGTGGCTGTAAAAATCGGCGGCCGTCTCGTCCTTCGCGTCAACGAAAAGAAAAGCGCCGCCGACCTGATTTGAAACCTGCTTTGCCCGTCGCATGGCATCAACAAGAAGGTCGGCGCCAAAGCCCTGCCCTGCTGAGCTAGTGGCTATTGCTAATCGCGCGAGTGTATAGCCAGGAATATTGGAAGGAAGTTTTCTGGCCAATTCCGCCGGCAGTGTCTCCTTTGGCGTCATGCGACGGATTGCCAGAGCGTAGAAGCCAACGATGATTGTGGGCGCTTCGTCGTCTACCAAGACAAAGGTTTTAGATAGCCCTTTTGATTGATGCTGGCCTGCGATCGTTTGCAGCCATGTGTTTAATTTCTCTGTTCCGCAGTCAAAACTTTTTACATCATGTGTCTGATCCAGCAGTGCTACGGAGTGAGCCATTATTTATCCTGCCCTTATACCGCTCAAGAGCCCTTTTCAGTGCCGGATTCGGCTTTGGCGGATTCTCGAGTAATTCCATCAACATGGCGGCATCACGGCGGGTCACACCAATCATCGTCTCGCGATCAATGATTTGCTCTGCTTTTTCAAGCGCGCTCTGAACCACAAATTGATTCACAGTCGCCCCCACTAAATCTGCCGCCTCCTGCAGTTTCTCTTGCACAGCAAGAGGAACTCTGGCCGTAATACGGCCCCTTTCCTCTACTAAGCTCATGTCGTCGCCCTTTCTAGGTACGCCTACAGCAGCTCACCTTTCGGCGGCCACAACCACTGCAGGGGTGCGCTTGCACCTTCTCCAAAATAAAATTAATAATCAAAGTCTTCAAAGATGGGCTCTTATGCTTCCGCCCTGTCATCCACAAAGCAAAGCGTTATAGCCCATAACTGATCATATATCATCCGGTGCCAAATAGCCACCACGATGGAAGATAAATAGCTTAGCCAAGATATTTCATAGTGGAAACGCCGATGCCAAATAAAGATCGGCGTGTTCAACTTTCATCTCTCGGGCAGCGACAACAAATTGTCAGTTGTACGGCCATCCGAGGCGGTCCGTACATACTTGATACGGCCATTGTTGTGAACGTGGACCCAGGCGCCCTTTACTTGCGGATTGCGGTCCGGACACCAAATTGCAGGTTATCCAAATGATGTCTGCTCAATAGAAGTCTGGCTAATTATTCCAAGATCGATG
>JAQGMO010000110.1 GCA_028292315.1 Herminiimonas sp.
TACCCGCTGCTGCAGGCGGCCGACGTGCTGATCTACCGCGCCAGCCTGGTGCCGGTCGGCGAGGACCAGGTGCCGCACATCGAAATGATGCGCGAGATCGCGCGCCGCTTCAATCACCTGTACGGCAAGGAAAAAGGGTTCGAGGAAAAGTCGCTGGAAGCCGCCAAGAAACTCGGCAGCAAGCGCGCCAAGCTTTACCTCGAACTGCGCACCGAATACCAGCAAGAGGGCAGGGACGACGCACTCGACCAGGCCCAGGCCATGCTCGACGAGGCGCAGAACCTGTCGAACATCGACCGGGAACGCCTGTTCGGCTCCCTGGAAGGCAGCCGCAAGCTGATCCTGGTCGAACCGCAGGCCAAGCTGACGGCGGCCTCGCGCCTGCCCGGTCTGGACGGCCGCAAGATGTCCAAGAGCTATGGCAACGCCATCAGCCTGCGCGAAGACGCCGCCTCCGTGACAAAGAAAGTGCGCACCATGCCGACCGATCCGGCGCGCGTGCGGCGCACCGATCCGGGCAACCCGGAAAAGTGTCCGGTGTGGCAACTGCACCAGGTATATTCGGATGTCCAGACGAAAGAGTGGGTAGTCAAGGGTTGCACCACGGCCGGCATCGGTTGCATCGAATGCAAGCAGCCCGTGATCGAAGCGATTCTGAAAGAGCAGGAACCGATGCGTGAACGCGCCCAGCGCTATCTCGATGATCCCGCGCTGGTAAGGGCTATCGTTGCCGACGGCTGTGACCGGGCGCGCGCGCTGGCGCAGGAGACCATGCGCGAAGTGCGTGACGCCATGGGACTCGGTTACCGGTGACGGCCCATTGATGAATAATCATCTGTCGCTCGACACGCCATCGCCGTGGGTGCTGCGGTTTGCCGCGGCGATCGGGACGGGCGAAGTACTGGACCTCGCCTGCGGCGGCGGGCGTCATGCGCGATTGCTGGCGACGCTCGGTCATCAGGTGCTGGCGGTCGACCGCGATGCGGCGGCGCTGGAGCGCGCCGCCGGCGATAATATCCGCACGCTGCAGGCCGATCTGGAAGCGGCGGGCCATGGCCAAAGCTGGCCGGCCAGCCTGTTCGAGGCTGATCGCTATGCCGGCATTGTGGTGACCAATTATCTGCATCGCCCATTGTTCCCGGTAATTTTTTCCAGCCTCGCGGCGGGTGGTGTTTTAATTTATGAAACATTCGCGAGAGGAAATGAACATTTCGGCAAGCCTTCAAACCCGGATTTTTTATTGGCGCCCGGTGAGCTGCTTGACGTCGTGCGCGACCATGCCGGCCAAGGCCTGCGCGTGATCGCCTTTGAAGACGGCTACGTGGAACAGCCGAAGCCGGCAATCGTGCAGCGGATTTGCGTTGCAAAAGAAGGTAGGCTTGCCGATCCGGCACAGATTCGCCGGATTTGATCCCATCGCGTCAGCGCAATATTGAAGGCGCGGATTACCCTGGCAACACGGCGATCCGCTACAATCGTATTTTTTCCCTATTTCTGCAAGATAATGACCATGATACAGGGCAGCATCGTAGCAATCGTCACCCCCATGAACGCCGACGGCGGCCTCGATCTGGCTTGCCTGCGCAAGCTGATCGACTGGCATATCGCCGAAGGATCAGACGGCATCGTCATTGTCGGCACGACCGGTGAATCGCCGACTGTTTCTGTCGAAGAGCATTGTGAATTGATCAAGGTCGCAGTGGAACAGGCAGCCGGACGCATTCCTGTCATCGCCGGCACTGGCGGCAATTCGACCGCCGAAGCGATCGAACTCACGCATTTTGCGAAAAAAGTCGGCGCCGACGCATCGCTGCAAGTGGTGCCTTACTATAACCGGCCGACCCAGGAAGGGATGTACCAGCACTTCCGCAAGATTGCCGAATCGGTTGACCTGCCTGTCATTCTTTACAACGTGCCGGGCCGGACCGTCGCAGACATGAGCAACGAAACGATCCTGCGCCTGGCGGAAGTGCCGGGCATAATCGGGGTCAAGGAAGCCACCGGCAATATCGCGCGCGGCAGCGACCTGATCCGGCTCGCGCCGGAATCGTTCGCGATTTATTCGGGCGATGATGCCACCGCGATGGCGTTGATGTTCTGCGGTGCGCGCGGCAATATCTCGGTCACCGCAAACGTGGCGCCGCGTGCAATGCATGCGCTGTGCGCCGCCGCACTGAGCGGTAACGTGGCGGAAGCGGTGCGGCTCAATAACCAGTTGCTGCCGCTGCATATCAATCTGTTTGCAGAACCGAACCCGGTGCCCGTGAAATGGGCCATGAACCAGATGGGCCTGATGGCAGGCAGCATCCGCTTGCCGCTGGTGCCGCTTGGCGCCGCCTATCACGAAACCGTGCGCGCGGCATTGCGCGAGTCCGGTGTATTACAATAAGCGCCTTCAGGCTCTGACATGAAATCCTTCAGTATCGATATGACTATTCGGAAGAACTCACCCATGGCTCAACGCAGTTCCGCCCAACACGGCGCCGTCTACGCGCTTGCACTGCTCAGCCTGGCCGGCTGCAGTTCAATCAATTCTTCATTCGGCTCCCTGCTCGAACCCGAGCGCATCGATTACAAGAGCGCGGGCAAGGCGCCGACGCTCGAGGTGCCGCCGGATCTGACCCAACTGCAACGCGAAAACCGTTATGCGCTTCCGGACGGCAACCGCGGCGTTGCCACCGCCTCCGGTCTGAATACGGCGACCGGCGTCACGCCGGTGGTCAGCAGCAGCGCCACCGTGGCGCCGAAGGCGAGCGCGGAGATGCGTATCGAACGTGCCGGCAACCAGCGCTGGCTGGTGGTGAAACAGACGCCCGAGGAACTGTGGCCGCAGCTTAAGGATTTCTGGCAAGACTCCGGCTTCATGGTCAGCATCGATAACCCGGCGGCCGGCGTCATGGAAACCGATTGGGCTGAAAATCGCGCAAAGATTCCGCAAGACTTCCTCCGCAATACGCTGGGCAAGGTGCTCGACTCACTGTATTCCACCGGTGAACGCGACAAATTCCGCACGCGTCTCGAACGCGGCGCCGATGGTTCGACCGAAATCTTCATCAGTCATCGCGGTGCGCAGGAAGTGCTGACCGGGACCGAGAAGGAACGCACGGTATGGACGCCGCGTCCGGCGGATCCGGAGCTGGAAGCCGAATTCGTGTCGAAGCTGATGGCGCGCCTCGGCACCGACGGTGCGCGTGCCAGGGCCGCCGTCGCGACCGCGGCCGCAACGCCGGAACAGTCGCGCGCCAAACTGGTCAAGAGCAGCGGCGGCGCTTATGTCGAAGTCGACGAGAGTTTTGACCGCGCATGGCGGCGCGTCGGCCTGGCGCTGGATCGTGTGGGCTTCACGGTGGAAGACCGCGATCGCACGCAGGGAGTGTATTTCGTGCGATATGTCGACCAGGACCAGGACGCGAAAGACAAGGGGTCTGAAAAAGGTTTCCTGTCGCGGATATTTTCCAGTTCGAAGGATGACAAGGCCAAGCTGGCACAGCAGTACCGGGTGTCGGTCAAGGCGGCCGGATCGGCCAGCCAGGTTGCGGTCTTGAACAAGGAAGGGCGCCCGGAGGCGACGCAAACCGGCGACCGTATTCTGGGCTTGCTCAATGAGCAGCTCAAGTAAGCGCGATTCCACGGACATGCATTCGATGCTCACGCATTCAATGCAAGCGCATTTCTTCTATAACTTTATCGGCGATGATTTTCATTGAAGTTTGCTAGCCTTGGTAGCGGCAGCGAGGGAAATGCGTTACTGATTTCCAGCACTGCCGGCACGACGCGCACAACCGTGATGCTCGACTGCGGATTTGGAATCCGCGAGACCGAGCGGCGCCTGGCCCGGCTCGGCATGGGGCCGGCGGATCTTGCCGGCATCGTCGTCACGCATGAGCATACCGACCATGTCGGCGGCGTATTCAAGTTCGCCCGCCGCCACAAGATTCCAGTCTGGCTCAGCTTTGGCACGTTTCGGGCGGTGGAGCGCGATACGCACGGTGTGGCGATGCATCTTTGCGGTGATGGCGATCGTGTCGCAATCGGCGACCTAGAACTTTCTCCCTGCACCGTGCCGCACGATGCACGCGAGCCGATCCAGTATGTCGCCAGTGATGGCAGGGTCAGGCTCGGGGTATTGACCGACGCCGGACAATCGACGCCGCATTTGGTGCAAATACTTGGCGGCTGCAATGCATTGATGCTCGAGTGTAATCATGACCGGCAAATGCTGGCTGATTCATCGTATCCGTATTCACTCAAGCAGCGTATCGGCGGCGCTTACGGCCATTTGTCCAACCAGACCGCCGCGGAAATTCTTGCGGCGCTCGATCAGTCGCGTCTCACGAAAGTCGTCGGCGCCCATCTGAGCCAGCAAAATAACCGGCCTCAATTGGCGCGGGAGGCATTATGCAATGCACCGGGCGCGCAGGGTTTCGAAGTTTTGATCGCGTGCCAGGATGAAGGCTTTGAGTGGGTGGAGATATAAGGCAGGAAAGGATAGTGATGCGCTGAACAGCGCGCTTGAATTACGCGCATTGCGCGCATAAAAAAACCGACCAAGGTCGGTTTTTTTACAAGCAATCGTTGATTACTTGGATGCGGCAGGTGCAGCAGCCTTGGCAGCGTCGGTTGCAGCAGCGGCAGCATCGCTAGCAGCCGAAGCGGCCGAAGCAGCAGCAGCGGAAGCGGCGGAAGCAGCGCTTGCAGCGTCAGCAGCGGCAGCCGAAGCAGCAGGAGCGGCAGCAGCAGGTGCAGGTGTCGGCTCAACAGCAGGTGCAGGTGCAGCGACAGGAGCTGGTGCAGGAGCGACAACTTCTTCCTTCTTGCTGCAAGCGGCCAGTGCGACAACCATCAGGGAAGCGATCAACAGTGTTTTTTTCATGGGTTTTCCTTCAGAGTAGAATCAAAATTTTGCGATGAATAATTACCGGTAATTATCGCTCTATAGGGCGTCTTCGCAGCTATTTCGCGCGACAATTGGTGCGTTGCGACAAAGCGAAAACTTCCTAACCCGCGATTATAGCGGATTTCTTTTCCTGTCGGCATAAGCGTGAAAAATTTGATAAGCAGTTTGTATGCTTACAACTGTCCAAATACTAACAAATTATTTTTCAGAATCATTGCCAATAATCAACCACCCGTCTTGATACCAGGTAAATAGCGCTTCCTGCAAATCTTCAGAAGCATCGGCGACCACCGCGCCGGCAAGGTAACGCTGGTCGGCCAGTGCAGCCAGATGGCGCTTGTCGACCCGGCCTGCAACGAATGATTCGCCATTAATAAACACATGTTTGCCGCGGTACAGCATTTGGCTTTTACGTGCCAGGGCGATACCGCGGCGGCTCGCATTGCGGGTAAATGCGCCCTGCGTGAGCGGATGCGCCGGCGGATTGAAAAATACCGTGGCCTTCGGTTCCGACAGGTACTCGCCGAGGAAGATCGCAATGTCGTCTTCGGTAAAACGCACCTTTGCCAGCTGGTCCGCAATTTGCGCCAGCATCGGCTGAGGAATTTCGGCTGGACGTGCGGCGGGTTTCAGGCCGCTATCCGCATAACGTCCGGGCAAGTCTATCGTGTCGGCCATGAATTGCAGAAACGCTTCGCCCAATTCCTGGAATGCCGGGGCGCGAAAACCGATTGAACAGGTTATGCATTCACCCTCGGCAATGCCGTCATGCGCGTAATGCGGCGGCAGGTAAAGCATGTCGCCCGGTTCCAGGACGAATTCCTGTTCCGGTTCGAAATGGCGCAGGATTTTCAGCGGCACATCATCGCGCAGGGACAAGTCGCGTTGCGGACCGATGCGCCAGCGTCGCCGCCCATGCGCCTGCAACAGGAACACGTCATAGGAATCGAAGTGCGGTCCAACGCCACCGCCATCGCTTGCATAACTCACCATCAGATCATCGAGGCGGGCATCGGGAATGAAGCGGAACTCGCGCAACAGCGCATCGGCAGCGTCGTCATGCAGGTTGACGCCTTGGACCAGCAGCGTCCATTCCTTCTTTTTCACCGGCGGCAGCTTGTCGAGCGGGCCCGTTTCCAGTTTCCATTGCTGATTGAAATGGGTGACCAGGCGCGACTCGACATCTTCGCGTGCCGCCATCCGGAACAAGGCGTCGCGCCCCATCGGCGGCTTGAAACCGGGCATGGCCTGGCGGATCAGCAGCGGCTTCTTGTGCCAGTACTGCTCAAGGAATCGGGCGGGTGTCAGGCCACCCAGGAGTGTCATTTTTTTCATCGGCATAGGATCAGGTAGGTACTGGATTATATAGGCATGACACTTGCTGGGAAGACGGAATCGCCTGGACAGGACAATCTGCTTCATGCTGCCGTTTAGGCGGGTATAATTTGCCTGAATATCAATTGAAAGGAACGACCATGTCCAAGATGAAAATTGGCAAAAATACGGTAGTCACCGTGAACTACAAACTGTCGGACGCGCAGGGCAATATGATCGAAGAGAGCCGGGAACCGATGGTTTATCTGCACGGCGGCTATGAGAACACCTTGCCGAAAATCGAAGAAGCGCTGGAAGGCAAGGAAGCCGGTTTCGAAACGACGATCCAGGTCGAGCCGAACGATGCATTTGGCGAGTACGACGCCGACCTGGTCAAGGTTGAGCCGCGTAACCGCCTGCCGACACCGCTGGAAGTCGGCATGCAGTTCGAGGGAATGCCGGACGCTGCCGACGAGCAGGAAGAAGCAATGATCTTTACCGTGACCGAGATTGCGGACGATAAGGTCGTATTGGACGGGAACCATCCGCTGGCAGGCATGGCGCTGCGTTTCACGTTGAATGTCGCGGACGTTCGTACCGCCACCGAGGAAGAGATCGCGCATGAGCATGTGCATGGCGCGCATGGTCACCACCATGAAGGTCCGGATGAAGATGAAGGCGATCAGTTCAGGTCGCATCCTATTCATTAAGCAGTTGCCGAAGCAGGGGTGCGGCGCACCCCTCGAGCGCGGCAATTACGGATCTAACGCTGGTTCCCGACGATGACGGTATTTTCGCTGACCGTGAATAACGCGGGATTCGAACGCTCCACCGTCACTTTAGTCCAGCCTGCCGCCGGCACCAGGTTGCCCAGATTGCCGCGCCATGCGATGCGGTTCATCGGCGCCTGATTCGCGCCTCCCTGTCCCTGGATCAGCAGTACCTTGCCTTGAAACCTGGCGGCAAGCGCCGCGATTTCCTTGCGCATCTCGGCAAAGCCATCGCGTTTGCCGGTCTTGCCCGGCGCCTCGATCAAGCTCTCGTTGCCATCGCAAAAAATCACGATGCCGTCGAGCTTCTTGCGCGTGGCGATCACGGCAAGGCGTTTCAGCCAATCCCGGTTGGCGATCAGGCGATCCTCGAACTCGCCGTTCCGACCTGCATCGGGCAAATAGTAATTGTTATTAGCAGGCAGATTTATTGTGGCGAACAGGATGTCACCGAATTCCCATCGCGCATTTTCAACATAGGTATTGAATTTTGGCGTTGCGGATTGGCGGACCAGCGGAATTTTGCTGGCACCGAATGTAAATTCGTCCGAAAAGAATACATCGCGGACCCGGCTCAGTCGCTCGATCGATGCCGGCCTGCCATTTGCGGTCTTGCACTCAATCCAGTCGTTTCCCGTCAGCGACAGGACCAGTCCATTCTTCGCGCTCTCGAACACTTTCTTGCGCTTGCTATATAGCTTGTCGCTGCACGGTTCGTCATCGCCCTTGATGCCATTCGCAACGACGAACGCCAGGTTATCCGCATCGGAGTCGGCGATGGCTTCGCGCAGGATGGAATCATCGGCATTTTTTTTGAAGGCCTGCGCGATGACGCCGAAGCTAAATGTTTTCGGCTGGGCCGAAACCGGCCATGCAGTCAGCAGTGCGCTGCATGCCAACAGACACGGCAACAGATATTTTTTCATGGATTCATGAACTCGATTACTGGCGAGCCAGGTTCTTTAGTCGATACAGGGCATCGAGGGCTTCACGCGGCGAAAGCATGTCGGGATCGATCGCCGCCACTGCTTCAGCCAGCATTGCGGACCGCTCATCCACGGCAGGCTCTTCGACGTCGACATCGCCTTCATCAGCAGGTATTGTGCCAGCGGCGAACAGGTCAAGTTGCGGTGTGGACTGGATCGAATGCGCCTCGAGCATCGCCAGGTGCTTACGCGCCGCGCGGATCACCGCTTGCGGCACGCCAGCCAGTTGCGCCACCTGCAATCCATAGCTCTGGGAGGCCGGGCCCGCCTGTACCGCATGCAGGAAGACGATGCTGTCCTTGTGTTCGACAGCCGACAGGTGCACATTGGCAGCGCAGGGATGGGCGTCCGGTAACTGGGTAAGCTCGAAGTAATGCGTCGCAAACAAGGTAAAGCTTCGGGTCACGTCAATCAAATGTTTTGCGATCGCCCAGGCCAGCGCCAAGCCATCGAAGGTAGACGTGCCGCGCCCGACTTCATCCATCAGCACCAGCGAATTGGCGGTTGCGCCGTTCAGGATCGCAGCCGATTCGGTCATTTCCACCATGAAGGTCGAGCGTCCTCCGGCCAGGTCATCGGCCGCGCCGATGCGCGTAAAGATGCGGTCGACCGGGCCGATCACGGCGCTGTGCGCCGGCACAAAGCTGCCGACATAGGCGAGCAGGGTGATCAGGGCGGTCTGCCGCATGTAAGTCGACTTGCCGCCCATGTTCGGCCCGGTAATCAGGAGCAGCTTGCGTTCCTGCGTCAGGCAGCAGTCATTGGCGATAAAACGTTCGATCGTGGTTTCGACGACCGGGTGGCGGCCTTGTTCGATCATGATCGCGGAATTGGCCACCAGTTGCGGCGCGCACCAGTCGTGGCGCAAGGCATGGATCGCCAGCGCGGTCAGGGTGTCGATCTGCGCGATGGCGTTCGCAATGGTCTGTAGCGTGCCGATATGCTGCGCCAGGTCTTGCAAGAGTTTTTCATAAAGGAATTTTTCACGAGCCAGCGCGCGCTCCTGAGCCGATAGCGCCTTGTCCTCGAAGGCCTTCAGTTCCGGCGTGATGTAGCGTTCGGCGTTCTTCAGGGTCTGGCGGCGGCGGTAATCGTCAGGCACCTTGGCGGTCTGCCCATGAGTGACTTCGATATAAAAGCCGTGCACCTTGTTGTATTCGACACGCAGGTTGGCGATGCCGGTGCGGGCCCGTTCCCTGGTTTCCAGATCGAGCAGGAACTGTCCCGCATTCTCGGACAGGCCGCGCAATTCATCGAGATCGGCGTCGAAGCCGCCGGCAATGACGCCGCCATCGCGCACCATTGCGGCCGGTTCAGCCGCGATCGCGCGTTCGAGCAGGCCGAGGCAATCGGCGGGCGTGACCAGCGCGTCGGCAATCGATTGCAGCAGCGGCGCATCGGCATCCCGGTTGCACATGCCGACGAAATTACGCAGTGCCGGTAACTGCTGCATGCCGCCGCGCAGACCGGCGAGATCGCGCGGCCGGGCCGACAGCAACGCAATGCGGGTGGTAATCCGCTCGATATCGGGCACCGATGCGAGCGTCGCGGACAGGCCGTCACAGGCATCGGTTCGCAACAGCGCATTGATCGCTGCATGACGTGCGCTTGCCACGGCCTGATCCCGCCCTGGATGGTGCAGCCAGTGACGCAGCAGGCGCGAACCCATCGCGGTACGGCAATGGTCGAGCAGCGAGAACAGAGTGGGTGAGGAAGATGTACCTTCCTGTCCGCGCAGGGTTTCGGTCAGTTCCAGGTTGCGCCGGGTGGACGCGTCCAGGCCGATGAATTCATTTTCGGTTTCGACCGTAAGCGCGCGGACATGCTCCAGGCCCTTTCCCTGGGTTGACCGGGCATAACGCAGCAAGGCACCGGCCGCGCCGATTGCGGCGTTCAGTCCATGCGCGCCGAATCCGGTGAGGGAAGCCGCGCCAAGTTGGTCGAGCAGCGCTTTTTCGCCGCTCGCGGTATCGAAGTGCCAGTCCGGGACCTCGGTGGCTTTCACGCGGAGTGAACCGGCGCCGGCCGGGTTTGCCTCGTCCGCCATTGTGTCCGGCTCGGCCGCGGCCAGCAGCTCGGCCGGCGCGATGCGTTCCAGTTCCTGTTTCAGGCGGACATCGACCGACTTGGCATCACCGCCAAACTCCATCAGCCGGAGCGCGCCGCTGGCCATCGACAGCCAGGCCAGACCGATCGTGACCGATTTGCGCTGGGTCGATTTGCACACTGCCAGCAAGGGCCGTTCGGACTTTTCCGGCAGCAGGTCGGAATCGGTGAGAGTGCCCGGGGTGACGACCCGCACGACCTTGCGCTCGACCGGGCCCTTGCTGGTTGCGGGGTCGCCGATCTGCTCACAGATCGCGACCGACTCGCCGAGTTTGACCAGCTTGGCGAGATACTGGTCGCACGAGTGGTGGGGCACGCCGGCCATCTTGATCGGGTTGCCGTTGGAGCTGCCGCGCTGGGTCAGCGTAATGCCGATCAGGCGGGCAGCCTTTTCGGCATCCTCGAAAAACAGCTCATAGAAATCGCCCATGCGGTAGAACAGCAGCGTATCCGGATGCGCGCTCTTTATGCGCAGGTATTGCTGCATCATCGGGGTGTGCTTGTCGTTGACCGCTGGTGCGCTCAAGTTTTCGTTCAGTTTCACTACTTGACCTATTCCTGTTCCAGGTTCGGAGCGCGATGTCAAACGCAATCCGGCCTGGTTGATTTTTGAATTGCGCGGGCCGGATAAAGGCGCCAGGCGTCCCGATAGTGGCCGTCTGGCCGGGTACGACATGCGCGGAAAGCCGGTATTGGCAAGATGCCCGTCAGCCGGCGATTTTTTTGCGGCTGGAAAGGATAGATTGTATTCGACAGTAGCGGGGGCGGCGAATTTATTCCATGTGAAACGCGCGTTTTGAACGAGTTGGGTGTTCTTCTGTTCAACAATGTATATCGGCAAAATGCTTCACAAAAGCGACGTCAGCATCCTCCGCGCGCTTTCAAGTTCCGGCAGCAGCGTATCGACCATGCTTTCCAGCGAGTGGCGCGAAGTTGCCGCGACCAGGCTCATCGATGCTACCGTATTGCCCGCTGCATTCCGTATCGGCACGGCGATCGAGCGCACGCCGAGTTCGAGTTCTTCATTGCTGACGGCATAGCCCTGGCGGCGTACCTCTTGCAACAACGCGAGCAACTCGGGAAGATCGGTGCGAGTGTGCGGCGTCAGCTGATGACGCGCCGCGCGCCTGAGCAGGCGATCCGCTTCTCCTTCCGGCAGGGCGGCCAGCAACACGCGCCCGGTCGCGGCGCTATAGGCGGGCAGGCGCGACCCCAGGCCGAGCCCGCTGGTCAGGCTGCGGCGGGTAGCGGCGCGCGCGACAAACACGGCATCGGTGCCGTCCAGCACCGCCAGTGAACTTGATTCCCGGGTGCGCTCGCTGATACCCTCCAGGATCGGCTGCACCAGCTTGGACATCGACGTCGACGTCAGATAGGCATGCCCCAGCCTCAACACCCGCGGCGCCAGCCGGAAATACCTGCCGTCGGATTCCACGTAGCCGAGCCGCTGCAGCGTCAACAGCGAGCGCCGCGCCGATGCGCGCGAGTGGCCGGTGATGCCGGCCGCTTCAGTCAGAGTCAATGGGCCGTTGCGTATGCCGAATGCTTCGATGATGGACAGACCCTTTTCCAGGCCGGCCACATATTCCTTGTCTTCGCTGCTGCGGGTCTCCGGTGCACTGTCGGTCATTCGATCCACGCTAATAATGTTCGATATGCGAACATTTTATTCGATTTCTTGACCGGCGGGCCAGAGCAAATTAACGTTTGCATGTGGACTCAAGTGCGGCGACGCGATTGGCAGACCCACTTTTCGACCGTGAGGCCATTATGGAATGGTCTGCAAAAAAACAATAGGAGACGCAATGAAAACACGATTTTTCTCTACCCTGTTTGCGGCTGGCCTGCTGGCCGGCGTATCGGCTGCGGCGCTGGCCGATGCCGCCGCCGGCTATCCTGCCAAGACGATCAAGATTATCGTGCCTTTCCCGGCGGGCGGCACGGCCGATGTGCTGCCGCGGATCGTGGCCCAGAAGCTCAGTGAAAAATGGGGCCAGCCGGTGATCATCGAAAACCGGTCTGGCGCCGGCGGCAATATCGGTGCGGAAGCAGTCGACAAGTCGCCGGCCGACGGTTACACGTTGCTGGCTACCCCGCCGGCGCCGCTCTCGATCAACCAGAACCTGTACAAGAGCCTGCCATTCAATCCGGAACGTTTCGTGCCAATTACCGTGCTGGCGGCGGTGCCGAACGTGCTGGCCGTGAAAAGCACGCTGCCGGCAGCGTCGACGGCGGATTTCATCGCCTATGCAAAAAAGAATTCCGGTAATGTCACTGTGGCGACGCAGGGCAACGGTACGACATCGCACCTGACCGCAAGCATGTTCGCGACCCAGGCCGGGGTGCAGTTCACCTATGTCCCTTACAAAGGGACGGCGCCGGCCCTGTCGGACCTGATGGGCGGACAGATCGACGTCTTCTTCGACAATATCAGTTCGATGTATCGCCAGCATGAAGCCGGCAAGACCAAGATCCTGGCGGTCGCCAGCAGCAAGCGCAGCCCGCTGCTTCCCAATACGCCGACGATCGCGGAAACCGGGCTGCCCGGGTTCAACTCGTCGACCTGGTTCGCCATGGTCGCGCCGCCCGGCACGCCACCCGAAATCGCCCAGAAGCTCAACGGCGCAATCGTCGAAATTCTCAAGATGAGCGACGTGCAGAAAAAGTTCCTGGACCAGGGCGCCGACGTGGTCGGCAATTCGCCGAAAGAGATGTCGGATTTCCTCGTCAGTGAACGGGCACGCTGGAAGAAAGTGATCGACAGCGCCGGCGTCACCATGAATTAAAAAGAATACCAATTGGAGTAACAATGGAAATCAAACTCAGCGATATGCGCGATACCCGCCGCACTTGGGAACCGGGACTGACCCGGGTACCGTATTGGCTGTATCGCGATGAACCGGTTTACCGCGCCGAGCAGCAGCGCGTATTCCGGGGCCCGACCTGGAATTACCTGTGCCTCGAAGCGGAAATTCCTGAACCTGGCGACTTCAGGACCACCTTCGTCGGCGACATGCCGGTGATCGTGGTGCGCGACGAAGAAGGCGAGCTGCAGGCGTTCGAGAACCGCTGCGCGCATCGCGGCGCCCTGATTGCACTCAAGGATGGCGGCAAGGCCAAGGATTTCACTTGCGTGTACCATGCGTGGCGCTACGACTTGCAAGGCAACCTGAAAGGCGTCGCCTTCGAGCAGGGCGTCAATGGCAAAGGCGGCATGCCGCCGGAATTTTGCAAGGAAGAGCATGGCCCGCGCAAATTGCGCACCGCCACGGTGGCCGGCCTGGTGTTCGGCAGCCTGCATGACGACGTGCCGCCGATCGAGGAATATCTTGGCGACACCATCCTGGAGAAAATCGAGCGCGTGCTGCCCAAACCGGTCGAGATCATCGGCCGTTTCAAGCAAACCATTCCAAACAACTGGAAGCTGTATATCGAGAACGTGAAGGACTCATACCACGCGAGCCTGCTGCATGTGTTCTTCACCACGTTCAAAATCAATCGGCTGTCGCAAAAAGGCGGCGTGATCGTCAGCGAAAACGGCGCCCATCATGTCAGCTGGTCCAAGGTCGATCACAAGCCGCAGGAAAGCGCCGAATACAGCGCCGAAAAACTGCGGTCGGACAAGGATGACTATACGCTGGCCGATCCGACCATGCTCGACGGTCGCGACGAGTTCGGCGACGGCGTCACTTTGCAGATCCTGTCGGTGTTCCCGGGATTCGTGCTGGCGCAGATTCAGAATACGCTGGCAATCCGCCAGATCGTTCCAGCCGGGATCGACAAAACCGTCCTGAACTGGACCTATCTCGGTTTTACCGACGACACGCCGGAGCTGCGCCGCATGCGCCTGAAGCAGTCGAACCTGACCGGGCCCGCCGGCTTTGTTTCGATGGAAGACGGCGCGGTCGGCGGCTTCGTGCAGCGCGGCATCGCCGGTACGGGCGAGGAGCAGGCTATCCTGGAAATGGGCGGCGGCAGTATTGAAACGCAGGAAAACCGCACCACCGAAGCCTCGGTGCGCGGCTTCTGGAACGCTTATCGCGGCTACATGGAGATCTAGGAAGATGAGCGTGTTTACACAAGAGCGGCTTACCGCGCTGAATGCGGCCTATGCGCGCTGCATCGATAATGATCAGCTGGAGCAATGGCCGGCGTTCTTCCTCGAGCGCTGCCTTTACCTGATTACCACCGCAGACAATCATGCGGCGGGCATGCAGGCCGGCATCATTTATGCCGACACGCGCGCCATGCTGCAGGATCGCGTGCTGGCCATGCGCGACGCCAATATCTACGAAGAGCAGCGCTATCGCCACATCATCGGCGCACCGCTGGTGCTGGATCAGGACGGCGCGAACGCGACAGTCGAAAGCCCGTTCATCGTCGTGCGCATCATGCGCGGCGGCGGCACCGAAGTGTTCGCCACCGGACGCTATCTCGATCGCGTTGTGCAGGGACCGGACGCCACGCTGAAATTTTCCGAGCGCGTGGTGGTCTGCGACAGCAGCAATATCGATACGCTGCTGGTGATTCCGCTATGACGGCTCAGCGGGTCAAACGGATCGCGCTGGCGATCGGCGAGCCGAACGGCATCGGGCCGGAAATCGCGGTGAGTGCTGCTGCCCAGCTGCATGGCAACGGCGTCGAGCTGGTGCTGGTGGGCGACGCCTTCGTGCTGCGGCATTATATGCAGCGCCACGCGCCGCAACGGAAGCTGGTCGCCTTCGGCACCGAAGGCGACGGCTTGCCGTTCGTCGATGTGCCCGCCTTGCCGGGAGAGGCGTTCCGTCCGGGTGAAATACTGGCGCAGGCGGGAGCGGCAACGGTCGCCTATGTGCGTGCCGCGGTAGGACTTGCACAACGGGGCGAGGTGGATGCGGTAATTGGATGCCCACATTCCGAAACGTCGATCAACCGCGCCGGCATCACTTTCTCGGGCTATCCCGGCCTGATCGCGCAGCTGACAGCGACGCCGGAGGACCGCGTGTTCCTGCTGCTGGTATCGCCCGAATTGAAGATCGGCCATGTGACCTTGCATGAGCGGCTGAATAACGCCCTCGCACGGATTACGCCGGAACTGGTGGTCGACGCCGCGGTGGCGGTGATCGAAGCGACCCGTTCGCTCGGCATTGCGCAACCGCGCCTCGGCGTGTTCGGCATTAACCCGCATGCCGGCGAGGATGGCTTGTTCGGCGATGACGACCGCTTGATCAATGTGCCGGCGGTCGCACGGTTGCGCGAGATGGGTTACAGCGTGGATGGCCCGGCGGGCGCCGATCTGCTGTTGTCGCAGCGGCGGCACGACGTCTACCTCGCGATGTACCATGACCAGGGCCACATTCCAATCAAACTGCTGAGTCCGCTCGAGGCAAGCGCGCTATCGGTCGGCTCAGGCATCGTGTTCAGCAGCGTCGGACACGGCTGCGCCTACGACATCGCGGGACGCGGCACGGCCGATCCCAAGGCCGCGCTGCGAACCGTGCGCATGCTGGCCGGACTGCAGTCATGAAGAAAGTTAACTAGCACCATGCTTCACACAATTCAGATCAAGGACCATGACATTGCGTTTTCCTGCGGCCAGGAAAACGTTGTGCTGGATGGCGCGTTGGCAGCCGGGTACGAAATTCCCTATTCCTGCCGCAGCGGCATCTGCGGCAGCTGCCGCGGCCAGGTGGTGTCCGGCGAGGTCATGGGCGGCACTGGCGGCGGATTGACGGAGGAGGAGAGGCTCGAAGGCCATGTACTGCTGTGTCAGGCCAGACCTTGCTCCGATCTCACTGTGGCGGTAAGGGAGATCAGGCCGATCGACAGAAGCGCCATCAAGACCGTGGCCGCCAAAGTCTTCCGCATGACACGGGCAGCGCCCGATGTCACGATATTGAACCTGCGGTTCCCGGCCGGGACCAAGGTAAAGTTCAAGGCCGGACAATATCTCAGCATGCAACTGGAAGACGGCACGTTCCGGCATTTCTCGATGGCGAATCCGCCCCACCAGAACGACGGCGTCGAACTGCACATCCGCCACGTTCCGGGCGGCAGGTTTTCGCAGCGCGTGGCCGATGGGCTGGCGGTAGGCGACACGCTTTCGGTGTCGATTCCTTATGGCGATTTCCATTTGCGCGAAGCAAATGATAAACCGGTTGTCCTGTTAGCCAGCGGCACCGGCTTCGCTCCGATCAAATCGATCGTTGAAGATGCGGTGAAGCGCAAGCTGTCGCGCAGCATGGTGCTGTACTGGGGGGCGCGGCGCGCCGAAGACCTTTACCGGATGGATCTGCCGCTCAAGTGGGAAACCCAGCTGCCCTGGTTCCGCTTCGTGCCGGTACTGTCCGAAGCCGGTCCGGCGGACGGCTGGGAAGGACGGACCGGGTTCGTGCACCAAGCCGTGATGGATGATATCGCCAGCCTGGCCGGCCATGAAGTCTATGCATGCGGCGCGCCCGCGATGATCAACGCGGCCCGGCAAGGATTTACAGGCAGCCGCCAGCTGGATCACGATGCATTTTATTGCGACGCTTTTGTGCCGTCGGCGTCAGCCGGTCCGGACACGGCGCCGATAGCGCGTCCTTAAGGCCCCTCGATCCCAGGGCTTTTTGGCCCGCCGGCCGCGATGCTGCTCTAGGTCCCGAGCGCGTCGGTTACAATCCGCTCGGCCTCCCTGACGATTTCCTTCAAGTGGTCCTCGCTCCTGAAGCTTTCCGCATAAAGCTTGTAAATATCTTCCGTTCCCGATGGACGAGCTGCGAACCAGCCGTTGGCCGTAACGACCTTCAAGCCGCCGATCGCGGCATCGTTGCCCGGTGCGCGCGTGAGCCGGGCAACAATCGGATCGCCGGCCAGCGTCGAGGCGGCCACGCGGTCGCCGCTCAGCTGCTTGAACGCCGCCTTTTGCCTTGGCGTGGCCGGTGCATCGATGCGGACATAGTAGGGTGTGCCGAATTGCGCAGCCAGCTCCTGATAATAGCGGCCCGGGTCCTTGCCGGTAACTGCGGTGATCTCGGCAGCCAGCAGGCCGAGGATGATGCCATCCTTGTCGGTCGTCCAGGCGCTGCCGTCGCGCCGCAGGAAACTCGCGCCGGCGCTTTCCTCGCCGCCGAAACACAGGCTGCCGTCGAGCAGCCCGCCGGCAAACCACTTGAAACCCACCGGAACTTCAAGCAGACGCCGCCCGAGGCTATCGACCACGCGGTCGATCAGGCCGCTCGACACCAGCGTCTTGCCGACCGCGGCCGAAGCGGTCCATTGGGGACGATGGGTAAGCAGATAGTGAATGGCGACCGCCAGGAAGTGGTTGGGATTCAGCAGTCCGCTCGACGGCGTGACTATCCCGTGGCGATCGACATCGGCATCATTGCCCCAGGCGATGTCGAAGCGGTCTTTCAATCCCACCAGCCCGGCCATCGCATAGGGGCTGGAGCAGTCCATGCGGATCTTGCCGTCGTGATCGAGCGTCATGAAACCGAAGGTTGGGTCCACCTTCGGATTGACCACGTCGATATTCAAACCGTAGCGCTCGCCAATCGGTTTCCAATAGGCGACCGCCGCGCCGCCGAGCGGATCGACGCCGATCTTCAGGTTCGACCGGCGAATCGCTTCCATGTCGATGACATTTTCCAGGTCATCGATGTATGGCTGCCGGAAATCCACCTGCGTGATATGCGCCGCCGCAATCGCCGCGCTGAACGGCAGCCGTTTCACTTCGCGGTTGCCGGCGGCGATCAGCGCATTCGCGCGTTGTTCGATCCAGCCGGTGACATCGGTGTCGGCCGGGCCGCCGTTCGGCGGGTTGTATTTGATGCCGCCATCCTGCGGCGGATTATGCGACGGCGTGATTACGATGCCGTCGGCGCGTGGCGCGGCAGGATCGCGGTTATGAACCAGTATGGCGCGCGAGATCACCGGCGTCGGCGTGTAACCATCATCCTTCTGCAGATGTGTCGTTACATCGTTTGCCGCCAGCACCTCGATCACTGTGCGTTGCGCCGGTCCGGACAAGGCGTGCGTATCCTTGCCCAGGAAAAGGGGGCCCGAAATATCCTGCTGCCTGCGGTACTCGCAAACCGCCTGGGCAATCGCAAGGATATGGGCTTCGTTGAAACTGCCTGAAAAGGCATTGCCGCGGTGGCCGCTGGTGCCGAACGCGACACGTTGCGTGGAATCGCCCGGGTCCGGCGCATTGGCGTAAGCCGCAACCAGGGCGCCCGTATCGACCAGCAGTTCGGGTGGGGCCGGCTGTCCGGCTTGTGGATGTGCCATGAACTCTCCTGAAGTGCATAAAGTGGCGCGCGCGGCAGTGTGCACCGTGCGCTCACGAGTTGCAGGTATTGCGAACGTAAATTGCGACCAGCAATTTTCACAGCCAGGATGCTTGAGCGGTCACCTTTCTTAAGGATATTTGCGATTGATCATTAAATAACGCAATTAAAGATCGCGCTGTGCGCCATATGTTGCGCGGCCGGGCCATGCCAGGCCCGGCACCCGCTATTTTTCCCGGTCCAGGATGCGATACATTTCGGTATGATCCGCGACGCGATCGAGTGCGCCGGCCGCATTGGACCAAATATCCAGGCATTCGTCCCCCAGCTGCATCGGAAAGCCGAGATCCTTGCCCAGTTGCATGGCGATACCGAGATCCTTGGCCATCAGCTGCAATGAAAATGCCGAATTGAAGCTGCCGTTCAACATGTATTGCTTGACCTTGTTTTCCGTGGTGTTATTCCGTCCGGTCGAAGCATTCAATACATCGGTCATGACAGCCGGGTCGAGGCCGAAACGTTCGCCCACATGCAATGCTTCCGCCGCGGCGACCAGGCCGGCCGCCGAAACATAATTGTTCAGTGCCTTCATTGCGTGACCGGCGCCCGCGTCGCCTACATGGAACAGCGTTTTACCCATTACGCCCAAAATGCCGGAACAGGCTTCGTAACTCTCCTTCGGGCCACCGACCATGATCGCCAGCGTCCCGTCGATTGCGCGCTTCATGCCGCCGGAAACCGGTGCGTCGATAAACCGCACATCCTCCGCCGCGAGCGTTTCGGATAACCGGCGCGAGCGCATCGGTTCGGATGAACTCATGTCGATGACGGTCGCGCCCGGCTTCAAATGCCGCAGCACGCCGCCGCCGGCCGTCCCGACCAGGACCGCCTCGACGATATCCGAATTGGGCAGCATGGTGATAACGACGTCGATGGCGGGAAAGGACGAGGCGTCGAGTGTCAGCGCCTGCGCCTGGTGCGCTTCGGTAAACTGGCTGGTCCGGCTGGCATCGGCATCGGCCACCCAGAGCGGATAGCCGGCCTTCGACAATAGGGCTGCCATCGGGTAGCCCATCATGCCGAGTCCGATGAAACAAATCTTTTGCTTCATGTCGAACTCCTTTTATATGCCCATTTCCTTGAATACTTCCTTGGCCGTGCGAAAACTGTCGATCGCGGCCGGCACGCCGCAATAGATGGCGGTTTGCAGGAACACTTCCTTGATTTCCTCCTTGGTCAGGCCGTTATTGATCGCCCCGCGGATATGCAGCTTGATTTCGTGTGGCCGGTTGAGCGCGGTCAGCATCGCGAGATTCAAAAAGCTACGAGTGCGGCGGTCGAGGCCGGGCCGGTTCCAGACGTCGCCCCAGCAATACTGGGTGACGAGTTCCTGCATCGGCATATTGAAGTCGTCGGCGTTCTTGATCGACGCGTCGACATATTCGGCGCCGAGGACTTCACGGCGGGTTTGCAGGCCTGCGTCGAACAGTTCTTGATTCATGCTTGTCTCCTAGCGGGTGGAAAGGGTGGTAGGGTGCTGCTGTTTTAAAATCGTCAGGGCGGCCTTTTCGGCATTCAGGACGTGCTTACGTGCGGCTTCCCGCGCTGCGTCGGCGTCCCGGGCACGAATGAGATCGAACAATTCATCGATTTCCCTGAGACTTTCCGGCAACCGGTCCGGCCGCGAAAACGAGGTGGAGCGAAGGATGTTAATGCGCGACAGCAGACCGATGATCATTTCCTTGATCAGTTCGTTGGCGCAGCCGTTCAGGATGACTTCGTAAAATTGCGCCTTTGCCGCCAGGAGCTGCTTACGGTCCTGCGTTGCGGCGGCCGCGTGCAGATTCTTAACAGCCTGGCCCAGGGCATCGACTTCCGGTTCGCTCGCGATGCGCACGAATTCATGGACAGCGTGACTCTCGAGCAGGGCACGGACCGCATACAGGTCGGCCGCCTCTTTCGCCGAGATCGACGCGACGACCGGCCCGCGATGCAGGACGATCTTGATGAGCTTTTCGGCCTCGAGCTTGCGCAGCGCTTCACGAAGAGAAGGGCGGCTGATATCGAGCAGGGCGCACAGCTCACGCTCTATAAGACGTTCGCCGGGCCTGAGCTGCCCGTTCATGATTGCCTCGCGGAGATAGCTCTCCACATGGCTGCGCAGACTGTCAGGTTTCCTTAAAGGAGTTACCCCAGGGAGCGAGTCCGTGGCTACTCCCGGCGCCGCGTCGGAAGCGGGTGCCGGAACGCCTGTCGATTTGTTCGTTTCCAGGTTCATTTATCCAATATTAAGGATTGTCAGACAATATGTCAAACATGCAAAACGAAAAAACCGTTTAAAGAGACCGCTGAGCCTGAAATTTCGATTCAGGGAAAGCGTGTTTTTTCGGGGATTCGAAGAGTTCGATGCCGCCCGACCATACTCGTGCCGGCTAAATGAGGATGCCGGCGGTCGATGTGTCGGCCTGTATCGGCCACTGGCGAATTTACCGGGCTGCCGCTTTCCTTGCCGGGAAACCTATAGCGATTTCAACCCGGTGACTTAACGCCCGAGTCGTGTGGGCCCGGCCCGGCGCCAGGGGGGCCGGTAAGCTCAGGCCAGTTCGATCATCATCGGCTGGTGGTCCGATGCGGCGCTGACCGCGTCGACAGCCGTACGGCGAACGCGCGGCATCAGGTCGCTGCTTGCAAAAATATAGTCGAAAGTGAACGGCGCATCGGGCCACTGCTTCTTATCGTGCAGCCCGACAGTGGGCGCGTGCTGTTCGCCGCGGTGTGTGGCTTCCCAGGTGTCCTGATAAGAAGGGGTCGACGGATCGATGGCGCTCATGAGCAGCGCGCGTTCGGGCGAGTCCGGCAGAAAATTGAAGTCGCCGGTGAGGATCGCGGGGGCCGCGCGCACCGAACCGAAAAACGGGCCGTCGGACGGTTCGGCGATTCGGGGCGCATGAGCGTGGGCGACCGCTTCCTGCTGCAATTCGCGCAGCCGAATGACTTGGGCGTGGCGCTGTTTCGCTGAATAATATTCGAGATGGGTGGTCGTCACCCGCAACGGTCCGAGCGGGGTCGCCAACGTCGTTTCAAGCGCGATCCGCTGCATGCTTAACACGCCGGGATCCGGCGGCCATGGCAGCAGATGGCGAAACACTTGCATGACTGGATAGCGCGACAGGATCATGTTGCCGAATTGCCGCCGCCGGCCGGACGCGCCCAAGCCGTCGATGGCGATGCCGGAAACAACGGTATAACCAGGCAGACGCGTCGCGATTTCGACGAACTGGTCGCGGCCGTCGCAGCCCGCCAGTTCGGGAACGCCGGCCGACACTTCCTGCAGGCAAAGTACGTCGAAATCGCCGAAGCGACGCGCGTCGTCAACGATCCTGCCCAGATCAACCCGGCCGTCGGCGCCGCGTCCCCATTGAATGTTCCAGGTAGCCAGTTTCATTGCGCGCGCAGGTTATAGCGATATCCAAGTATGACAGGTGATTGACAGGGCAGCGCAGCGGCGCAGTGAGCTCAGTCGCGAAGCGATTGATCGAACGCATATATTATTCAGACTATCTGTTGTAAAAAGAAATTCTTGATATTTAGATTATTGCTGTTCTCCGGCATTCCGATCACATGGGCATGGAAATTGAATTAAAGTTACTTATTGATCCTACGGCAGTGGAATCATTACGCAAGCACGCTTTGCTTGAACGCTACGCCATTGCACCGCCATCGGCACAGGAACTGGTCACCACCTATTTCGACACGTCCGACTTCGAAGTCCGCAAAAGCGACGCCGCACTACGGGTGCGCCGGTCTGGCACCGACTGGATCCAGACCTTGAAAGGCGGCGGCAGTGTCGAGGGTGGCTTGCACCAGCGACATGAATGGGAATCGACGGTCGACGGCCCGTGCCCGGACCTCGCTGCCTTGCGCGATATGGTGGAACATGATACGGCCTGGGGCAAGCTGTTGCGATCGAAATCGCTCGAGGACAGGATACTCCCGGTTTTTACGACGAAATTTCAGCGCACGGTGTGGCACCTGCAAACGCCGGAGGGCGATGACATTGAATTAGCGCTGGACCAGGGTACCGTCGAACATGGCGAAACCACTGTTCCGATCAGTGAAATCGAAATGGAACTGAAGGCGGGCGATGCCAACCATCTTTTCGATTTAGCGCTTGAATTACTGGATCAGGTAGCACTACGCATCGGAAATATCAGCAAGGCCGAGCGCGGCTACGCGCTGCACAGTCCGCAAGGCCCGGCGATCATCAAGGCGTCCCGCGTCGAACTGTCACGGCGTGCGACGGTGGAACAGGGATTGCAGGCGATCCTTGCAAATTGCATGGGACAAATCCAGGGCAATGAAGCCGGCGTCGTGCACGGGCAGGACCCGGAAAGCGTGCACCAGATGCGGGTTGGGTTGCGGCGTCTGCGCTCCGCGCTCGACATGTTCGGGGATGCCGTGACTTGTCCGGCGCAAATCCTGGAAGACCTTGACTGGCTGGCGGCCGAACTCGGCGCGGCGCGCGACTGGGAAGTCTTGCACGACTCGACGCTACCCGCGATCGATCATGCCATACCACGCGATATCGAATCGGCGGCGCTGCGGACAGCCGTGTCCGACACCGCGGCCAGCAAGCGCGGGCAGGCTGCCGGCGCCGTGAACTCGGTGCGCTATACCAGGCTGATGCTTGGATTCCAGGCCTGGGCGCAGGGCGCGCGCTGGCGTGACCAAGCTGCCGGACAGGCAGCCGGAATGCTCGCCAAGCCGCTTGCCCGCTTTGCCAATAACGTATTGACGCGCGACCAGAAGCGGCTGTTAAAGCGAGGTAAACGTCTGCGCAGCGCCGATCCGATGGCACGGCACCGGGTCCGTATCGCTGCCAAGAAGGCGCGTTATGCCAGTGAGTTTTTTGAATCGCTTTATCGCGCCGGAAGGATGCGGCGTTACACGGAGCATCTCGCCGCGCTGCAGGATGAACTGGGCCGGTTCAATGATGCTGCGGTAGCCGATGGCTTGCTGCGGCAACTGCAGGCAGACCATCCCGAGCTCGCCGCCAGCGCGGGTTTCGCGCGCGGAGTCCTGGCGGCCGACGTGACGGACGGCGATTTGAAACTTGGCAAACCATGGAAGCGTTTCACGCGCGCCAAGCTGCCGTGCCGAAAATGATTTCAGTGTTCAATCACCAGGGTCTTCATTTATGGATTTGATTTTGTGGCGTCATGCGCAGGCGGAAGCAGGGTCGCCAGAAATGCCGGATATCGAGCGCGCATTAACCCGCAAGGGAAAAAAGCAGGCGGGCAGGATGGCGCGCTGGCTCAAGTCGACGCTGCCGCGCAACGTCACCATCCTGGTCAGTCCGGCGCGCAGAACGCAGCAGACGGCGCGGGCGCTCGGGATGCGCTACCAGACACGCGATGAGCTGGCGCCCGGGAAAAGCGTGGAAGAGATCCTGGCGGCAGCGGGCTGGCCTGGCGGAGAGGGCGCTGTAGTAATCGTCGGGCATAGCCCGGCAATCAGTCAGATCGGGGCGCTGCTTTTGACACACAACCCCGGCGAGTGGACGCTCAAGAAAGCCGGGGTATGGTGGTTCAGCAACCGCGGCGGCGATGGCGAACCGCAGGTTGTGCTCGAGACGGCCATGTCGCCGAGAATTCTTAAATTGAGGAAACGCTGAAACCGTACTCCGATACTGAAGCGCATCACGGTAAAACCGGGCACTGAATCCTCTCGCCGCGGCGGCCGGGCCGAGGCGATACAATACTCCTGTTACACCTGTCCAGGAGTTGTACCTTGATAACGCCTCCTCTTATTGCCTCCGCCCGCTTCGAAGACCCCGCCGCCGCACTTGAGCAGGTGCGCCTTATCTACAACCGCGGCATCGACCACTTGCGAGAGCACCTGCGCCGCTTTGTCGGCGGCGAGGCGCTGCCGGAACGCGTTCGCGCCTGCTACCCGTTCGTGCGCTTGCATACCGATACCGTGGTGCGCGCCGATTCACGCCTGTCTTACGGTTTTGTGGCGGGGCCGGGCACCTTCGAGACTACTCTCACGCGGCCCGAGCTGTTTGGAGACTACTACCATGAACAGTTTCGCCTGCTGCTGGAAAATCACTGCCGCGACCAGGACGTACAGCTGGAAGTCGGCACCAGCGCACAGCCGATCCCGGTGCATTTTTCATTGGCCGAACATGACCATATCGAAGGCAGCATGACTGCCGCGCGCCAGCTGGCAATGCGTGACCTGTTCGACCTGCCGGACCTGGCCGCGATGGATGACGGCATCGCGAACGGCACCTGCGAACCGGCACCCGGTGAAGCCTTGCCGCTATCGCTATTCACCGCGCCGCGGGTCGACTATTCGCTGCAGCGGCTGCGCCACTATACCGGCACCTCGCCCAACCATTTCCAAAATTTCATCCTGTTCACCAACTACCAGTTTTACATCGATGAGTTCGTGCGGCTCGGCCATGACATCATGAATCGTGCGCCCGACCCGGATAAACCGTCCGACGAAGACGACTATATCGCCTTCATCGAGCCGGGCAACCTGGTCACGCGACGCGTCGGCCAGACCGTGCAACCCGGTGACGAACTGGGCATCGTTCCGCCGCGACTTCCGCAAATGCCGGGCTATCACTTGCTGCGCCGCGATCGCAGCGGCATTACGATGGTGAACATCGGCGTCGGGCCGGCCAATGCCAAAACCATTACCGATCATATCGCGGTCTTGCGTCCGCATGCCTGGGTCATGCTTGGCCATTGCGCCGGCCTGCGCAATACGCAGCAATTGGGAGATTACGTGCTGGCCCACGGTTATGTGCGCGAAGATCATGTGCTGGATGAGGATTTGCCTTTATGGGTGCCGATCCCTCCGCTGGCCGAGATACAGGTGGCTCTGGAAGCGGCCGTTGCCGAAGTCACCAGGCTCTCCGGTTATGAGCTTAAACGGATCATGCGTACCGGCACCGTCGCGAGTACTGATAACCGCAATTGGGAATTACTGCCGCAGCGTACGCCTGAACGCCGCTTCAGCCAGAGCCGCGCGATCGCGCTCGACATGGAAAGCGCCACGATTGCCGCGAACGGCTTTCGTTTCCGCGTGCCTTATGGCACCTTGTTATGCGTAAGCGACAAACCCCTGCATGGCGAGATCAAACTTCCCGGCATGGCTAATCACTTCTATCGCGAGCGCGTCGATCAGCACTTACGTATCGGCATCCGTGCCATTGAATTATTGCGGCGGCAAGGCGTGGACAAGCTGCACAGCCGGAAGCTGCGCAGTTTTGCCGAGGTCGCGTTTCAGTAAGGTGGCAAGACATGGGCCGCACTGCGAATACCGTGTGGCCTGCCGCTAAAAAATCTCTTTAACCGGCGGCGACATGCCGGCGGCATCGCCAAGCAGATTGCCCCGGGCTTCCTTGCGGGAGAGCAGTTTGCGCTGGGCGTGCAAGGGCAGGTCGGTCAACAGGATGATATGTTTCTGTATCAGGACATCGAGCAAATCTTCGAGGACGCGAATCATCGATCCGTCCATTGCGGCAAGCTGACGCCGCGCATCTTCATCAGAAACCCGTTCCGTACCCGCGTCAAGGAATGCCACTACGTCCGGATGAGAAGACTGCGCAAATTCCGCGTCTTCCGCCGGTGCTTCGGCAAACAGTGCAGTCACTTGTCCAGAAGAATCGCGCTGTAAGAAAGGCATGTGGCACCGGCCTCGTTCGTTTATGTTGTGTGAGAATGCATTATGGCAATAAATGATGCATTATGGTAGCAGTATGCCTTGCTGCCTATAACGATCGACTATGCTACTGCTCGCGACGCCATTGCCCGGAACCGCCATGCGCTTCCGGCCGGCCATGTTAAACAGAGGCGCAACTGTATCAGTCGAAACTCTTGACGGATATTGGACCGCTCTTGGCGGCGACGTGCCGGAATTGATCGTACTCGATCTTGCCCTCTTCGGCCCGGATTGGAAAGAGGCGGTCGCCCAGACCAGGCAAAGAGTCCCCGTGTCTAAAATCCTGGTCACTGCCGCATTGTTTTCCGACGCCGACGAAATTTCTTTATTGAGATTAGGTATTGCTGGCTGCTGTGGCGAGAACGTGCCCCCGGAAATGCTTCGGCGCATCGTCGACATGATTCTCGACGGAGGCGTATGGATCTCCAATACCGTATTGCCCGTGTTATTACGTCAATTGCAGGTGCGGGGAGTCGTAGCTGTGCAACAGAAAGTAGAAAAACCTGATCCGGTGCCGGCCGCGGCTAAATTATCTCAACTGACACCACGCGAGCGGGAAATCGCCGGTCTTGTGGGACGCGGCGCGAGCAATAAAGTTATCGCCCGGGAATTAAATATAACCGATCGTACGGTGAAGGCCCATCTCGGGGCGATTTTTCAGAAACTAGGTACGCCCGACCGGCTTCGGCTCGCGGTTTATCTCAATGACGCGACGGGAAAGGCTGCTGGCTAAACAGTTTCTGTGGCCGGTGTGGCTTTTTTCATTTCCTTGTATTTTAAAAAAGTTGCGTTTTAGCATTATTTACGGTACTACTAGTACCAATAGCCAATAGCATCTTTATTAACCCACAGTAACATAGGCTCCAATAGATACCTAATTGGAGAAATACAATGGCAACTGCAACTCCCACGATTAAAAGCGTCGCATCCGGTACCAACGCCGGGGCAATCGGTATCGTCAAGACGATCGTGGGAAGCGTGACCGCGACCGATCCGAGTGGTGTGGAGCGTATTTTGCAGGTTGGCGACAAGGTGTATGCCAATGATGTGATACAGACGTCGGCAGCCGGTGCGGTGTTGATCGAATTCGTCGATGGTTCGCGCGTGGACTTGGGGCGCAGTTCGCAGATTGCGCTCGATAATGAAGTGTTCAATCCTTCAGCCGCGAAGTCGGAACAATCGGAGATTCAATCGATACAGGACCGGATTGCGGCGGGCGCGGACCCGACGCAGGTCACTGAAGCGTCGGCGGCGGGCTCCCCAGGTACCGTCAGTGAGGGCGGCCACAGTTTTGTATCGCTGGCGCAGAATGCGGCGCAGGGGAATGTGACCAGTGGATTTGATACGAGCGGAATAGGGCGGACGGCGTTTATCGTTGAAGATCAAACGGTGGGGAATGCTCTTGTCCTAAATAATGCGCCCGTAACGGTACCGGTTCCGGGGCCGGTCCCTGGTGCAGTTCCGGTTCCGGACCCGGTCCCTGGTCCAGTTCCGGACCCGGTCCCTGGTCCAGTTCCGGTTCCGGACCCGGTCATCACCAGTGTTACGCCTGGGGTAGTCGGTTCGCAGGGGAATTCCGTACCTGAAGGAACAGACCTCGTTTATAACGTCACCTTGTCGGCGGCGGGTACTGCACCGGTTAGCTACAATTTCACTTTGGGCGGCGGGACGGCCGGTGCGAACGATTATGTTTCGCCTGTGTTTTCGAATGGGGTTGTACTAAACAATGACGGCACGATTGCTGTACCGGCCGGAGTGACCGCATTTACGGTCACGGCCGGGACCGTTATCGATAATGTGTACGAGAACAGTGAATCGGTCCCGCTAACCATTGGAGGGATCACCGGGACGGGTCATATTACCGATACAAATGTCCCGACGATTGCCGGCGTTGAACCAGGCTTTCCCGGGATCGGTGATGATTCCGTACCGGAAGGATCAAACCTGGTCTACAACGTTACGCTTTCAAATCCATCAGCTGCGGCAACCAGTTTCACATTTGCGCTCGGCGGCGGATCGGCCAGCGTGAATGACTATGGCGCGCCCGCGTTCAGCAACGGCGTTACATTGAACGGTAACGGCTCGATTATCGTCCCGGCTGGGGTAACCAGCTTCAGCGTAACCGTACCGACTATCAATGACGCGATTTATGAGTCGACTGAAACCGTGCCCCTGGTGATTGGCGGCGCAACCGGAACCGGCACAATCATTGACAACGACGACCACGTCCCGACAGTCACGGATCTAACGCCCAGCGCAAGCGGCGGCGACCTGGTTATGTATGAAGCCAATCTTCCCGGCGGTTCCAATCCCGCCCCGGCAGAACTGACCAAAACAGCCACATTCACTATCAGCAATCCGGATGGATTCGGCAGCCTTGCACTGAACGGCACCACGGTAATTGACAGTAACGGCAATCTGACCTCCCATCCGATAACTACCGGGCACGGAAGCACGCTGACCGTCACTAACTATAATCAGGAAACCGGCGAAGTCACCTACACTTACCAGCTCAACGATAATGGAACTGTTCCCGCGGTGCCGGGCGCGGACAGTGTGTACGATAACATTAACATTCTGTTGACTGACGGCGACGGCGATACCGCTTCCAGCGTCCTCTCCATCAACATCGTGGACGACCTCCCACGGCAATCGGCCAACATCGAGTTGGAAGTGGCAGAGCGCCATACTGTCGACACCAACCTGATGATCATCCTCGATCTGTCCGGCAGCATGGATGAAGATCCCGCAGTGGCCGGATTTTCAAGTCGGTTGGCGGTAGCCAAGGCTGCGATCACCCAGCTGATCGACGACTATGATGCCTTTGGCGATGTCATGGTCCGGCTGGTGACATTCAATAGCACATCTGCTGCGCAAGGCGGCGGATGGATGCTTGCAAGCGATGCTAAAAACCTGATCAGTGCCCTGGCCGATAATGCCGGCAGTGGTAATACGAATTATGACGCGGCCCTGACCGTGGCACAAACGGCATTCCTGTCAGGCGGTAAAATCGCCGATGCGCAAAATATCTCTTACTTCCTGTCGGATGGCTTCCCGACCGCGGGTTCCCCTGTCGCTGGTATCAACCCGGTTGAACAAGGCGTTTGGGAGACCTTCCTCACTGATAACAGCGTCAAGTCGCATGCATTTAGCATGGGATCGGGCACTAGCGCCGCGGCCCTCGCGCCCGTCGCCTACAATGGCGTTACCTCGTCCCAGATCGCACCGGTAATTGTTACCGACCTGGCGCAACTGGAAGCCACGCTATCCGGAACGGTTAATATGGCAGCCACCGGCAACCTCGTGGCACAGGGATTGATGAGCGGGCACTTCGGCGCCGATGGCGCGGGCACCGAAGCGGTTTTCACGGTCACCAGTGCAACCGCGATTTCCAGCCAGTACGACGGCGCTAGCCACACGCTCAAAATCATCACCGCCATCGGCGGCACGCTGACTGTTAATACGTCCGACGGCGCCTTCGAATATATAGGCCCGGCTAACGTCACGCAGGATGAGACCGAAGTATTCAGTTACATTCTGCAAGACGCCGATGGCGATCAGGTGACCGCGCAACTTGGCATCAAGATTATCGATGGCGTGCCGCAGGCAGTCGATAATGCTGCCTCCGTGGCCGAAGGCCGCTGGGCTGCCGGCGCTCAAATCACTAAAACCGCCATTCTTGATTCGATTCCATCGGGGCCCGGAAATCCCGCTTCGATTACCGTAACCGCCCCTGGCCTGGTGTGGATAGCTGCGGCGGCAATCGGTAATGTGTTGAGCAACGACGTCTCGGGCGCCGATGGTCAATTGGCGGTCACGATGGTAGGGGCGCAGGCAGTCGACGCCGCGGGTATCAGCATCATCGCGGGTAATTACGGCACCCTGCAGATCGCGGCCAACGGCGACTACACTTATACACCTGATGCAACCGACTTCCCGGCGGCCGTATCCGATACGTTCAACTACACCATGCGCGACGGCGACGGCGATATCTCCAGCGCAAACCTGGTTGTGACGATCGCCGATCATAACTACAGCCCGGTTTCCGGCAGCGGCGCCGACTTTGCGGGCGGCGAGAATCTCAACGACATCCTAAGCGGCGGCGCGGGCGATGATATCGTGTACGGCGGCGGCGGCGCCGATTCGCTCGATGGCGGTAGCGGTAATGATCACCTGGCCGGCGGCACCGGTGACGACATCCTGAACGGCGGCGAAGGCACCGACATACTCGAAGGTGATGCCGGTGCGGATACCCTGGATGGTGGCGGCGCCAACGACTACCTCAATGGCGGCGAAGGCAACGACGGCCTGATCGGCGGAAGTGGCCACGATATCCTTGTCGGCGGCGCCGGCAACGATATCCTCGTCGGCGGCACCGGAAACGACGTCATCCTCGGCGGTCCGGGCGACGATATCCTCACAGGAGGCTCCGGAGCGGATACCTTCCGGTTTCTGCAAAACGACGCGTCCGGTACGGTTGCCGGTGACAGCATCACCGATTTCACAATCGTGCAGAAGGATGTGCTCAGCCTGGCTGACCTGCTCCAGGGCGAAAATCCAACGTCGGCCAGTCTTGGAAGTTTCCTGATGTTTGAAAAAAATGGCGGTAACACGGTCCTGACCATCGACGCAGACGGTGGTGGCCCCGGCACGGAAGGCCAGAAAATCACTTTCCAGAATGTGGATTTGCTCGGTATGAAAACCAATGCAGAGTTGATCCAAAGTCTGCTCGACGGAGGAAATCTGAAAACCGATATATGAATAACCGAACCATCCTTAACACCGTAGATCCCGGATGACTGACCATTTGTCTGTGAAACTGGTTAGCCAAATGAAATTTGCCGTATAAGGACTGTTGCATTGAAAAAAGTTTTCACAGAAGCATTGTCTTGAATTGCTTTCTTATACTAATAGTTGTTGTGGTAGTAAGAGTAGATGTCATCATTGCTCTAAATAAAATATTAGTACTTTTGAAATTTATAATTATATAAATGCAATATCGATCATCAGTTGGTGCGAGCGCGACGTTTGATACTTTGGCTAGCGCTATTTAGACAACCGGCTGTTGGCCTTCGTAAAATTGGAAAAAACATGGTAGTCAAAGCGATTTTCGCGCTTTCTTCAACTGTCGTTGCGTTCAGTCTGTGCGCGATGGCACCGGCCTTCGGACAATCGCTGAAAGCCGCTGTCGAGCAGACATTGAAGACTAATCCCGATATCCTGATCGATGCGAACCGCCGGCTTTCAACCGATGAAGCATTAAACGGAGCACGAGGCGGCTATTATCCACGGGTTGACCTGGCACTTGGAAGGGGACGTGAATATAGCGATAACCCCACCACGCGTGTGCCGGGCGGCGATACCACGCTCAATCGCGGCGAAGCGTCGATAACGCTGACGCAGATGCTGTTTGACGGTTTTGGGGTAATGAGCGAGGTCGAGCGTAACCAGGCCCGCGTCAATTCCGCCGCGAACCGGGTGGCCGGCACCTCTGAACAGATTGCCCTGCGCGCGATCGAAGCCTATCTGGAAGTATTGCGGCTTCGTGAAATCGTCGCGCTCACCAGGGAAAACGCCGGGCTACATCTGCGCACCTTTGACCAGATCAAGATTCGCAGCGATAGCGGTGTCGGCCGCCGCGCCGACCTCGACCAGGTCGATGCTCGTTATGGGCTGGCAAAGGCAAACCTCACCGCTGCGGAGGCGAATCTGCGCGATGCGGAAATCAATTTTCAGCGCATTATCGGTGTCGCGCCGATCAGCATCAGCAAGCCGGCCGAGGCATCGCAGCTGGCGCTGCCGGCTTCGATCGATGAAGCGGTGCAGGCGGCACTCGACAATAACCCGGTCCTGAAGTCGGCGCAGGCCGACCTGGAGGCGGCGAACGCCCAGATACGCGCGGCGCGATCGAACTTGTCACCGCGGGTCGATCTGCAGGTCGGCGCCAGCAAAAATCGTAACATCGATGGCGTACCCGGGCGAAACGACGATCATTTTGCGATGCTGCGCCTGCGCTACACGCTGTTCAACGGCGGGACGGATACGGCGCGGGTCAACGAAACCGTGCACCTGTCGAACGAGGCGCGCGAAATCATGAACCGCACCCAGCGCCAGGTTGCGCAGAGCGTCAGGCTGTCCTGGAATGCGCTTGTATCGGTCCGGGAGCGCTTGCCTTCGCTGCGCCAGCATGCCGAATCGAGCTTGGCCACGCGTGACGCCTACATCAAGCAGTTCAGCATCGGACAGCGCACGCTGCTTGATATGCTGGATGCCGAAAATGAAGCGTTCAGCGCATCCACCAACCATGTGACCGGCCAGTACCTGGAGACTTTTGCCCGCTACCGGGTGCTCGCCGATCTTGGACGGCTGCTGGTCTCGCTCGGCGTGGCCCCACGCGATGAAGCGCAGCTGGAAGCCAAACAATAAGACTGCCCGCCACAGCCGGCCGAACCCGCCCTGCATATGATCCGGTGGCGGCTCTTATTTGCTGCCGGGATGGCGGAACGAAGGGAAGCTGGTATACGATTCCCTTTTCCTTTTTTCGCCATCCCGTCCCACCCGTTGCGCACGCCTTCTCCGATCATGCCTGACCGGGGCGTCAGTCTACGCCGTACCGCCGGCGCGCTTGCCATTGCGCTGGCATGTTTCGTCACCGGGGCCGTCAGCGTGCTGTCGGACGAAGCCGTCATTGTGTTGTCGGAGAAGGTGCTGGCCGGCGCCGAACGTAAATATGGGGCCGATGCGCGCAAGCGGCTGACCGCGTGGCGGCTCCTGCTGGCCAGTGGCGGAAAAACGCAGTCAGACCTCGAAAAGCTCAACCTGGTCAACAATTTTTTCAATCGTGTCCCATTCCTTTCGGATGCGGCGCACTGGAGCAGGGAAGACTACTGGGCGACCCCGGTCGAGATGCTTGCCTCGAACGGTGGCGACTGTGAAGATTTCTCGATTGCGAAGTACTTTACGCTGGCGGCGCTCGGCATTCCGATAGACAGGATGAAGATTACCTATGTCAAGGCCAGGACCGGGAACCCGGTGACCGAAGCGCACATGGTGCTTACCTATTATGCGACGCCGGCCGCGATGCCCCTGGTTCTCGATAATCTCATCCCGGAGATCAAGCCGGCCGGCGAGCGGCCCGACCTCACGCCGGTGTACAGCTTCAACGGCGACGGACTGTGGCTCGCCAAAGAGCGCGGCGATGGAAAACCGGTGGCCGGCGGGTCGGGAAACATCGGTTTCTGGCGCGATCTGAAAGAGCGCATGGGTAAGGAGTTCCAATGATTTCGAATAAGTTAAAACCAAGTCCAAAGGTATTGTCATGACCCTGATACGTCAGCTTGCGATTATTATCGTTACGCTATTTGTTTTGCTGTTTGCCGGCACGATTGCGATCAGCGTTAATGACACGCGCGCCTATCTCAACCTTCAGCTGAAAACCATTTCCCAGGATACGGCGACTTCCCTCGGACTGAGCCTGTCGCCGACGATGGCGGCCAGGGATATCGCAGTGGTTGAAAGCATGGTCAATGCGGTGTTCGACAGCGGCTATTACCGCGAAGTCGCGATCAGGTCGATCGAAGGCAAGCCGATTCTCGAGCGCCAGGCGCCGGTCCGTATCGAAGGTGTCCCGGCCTGGTTCGTCCGCCTCGTGCCGCTCGAGACGCCGCGCGGCGAGGCTTTGATCATGTCCGGGTGGCAGCAGGCCGGGACAGTCAGCGTCGCGGCCAATCCGGGCCAGGCTTACATGACGTTGTGGAGCCACAGCGTGAACGCGTTCTGGTGGTTTTTCGCGGCCTTGATCGTCACCGCCATGCTCGGCGTGCTGGCGCTGCATGTTGTGTTGCGCCCACTGCGCATGGTCGAGGCGCAGGCGGCGGCGATTTGCGATCGTGAATATCCGGTTCAGACAAAACTGCCGTGGGCCGTCGAGTTGCGCAGCGTGGTGGTGGCGATGAACCGGATGACCACCAAGATCAAGGAAATGTTCGATGCCCAGACAGCGGCCATCGAGCGGCTGCGATCAGACAGCTATCGCGATGGATTGACCGGCCTGGCCAATCGCCGCTATTTCGACATGCATATGAAACAGGTGATTGAATCGGCGCAGGACGCACCGGCCATCTCGCTGATGTTCATTGAACTGAAAGACTTCAAGGCATTCAATGAGCGCATGGGATATGAGGCCGGCGATGATTTGCTGCGCGCGGCTGCCGACACTATCGACCAGGTATGCAAGGCGCAAACCGGGCTGGAATATCATGCCGCGCGTTTTGCCGGCGCCAATTTTGGCGTGGTACTGGCCGGTGCGACCGAGCATGACGCGCGGGAATTGGGCGAGCGCCTGGCTCGCGCCCTGGCCGGTTTGCATGAACGTGGCCTGACCGACACGGAAGAGGTGTGTCATATCGGGATTGCGGTCCACGGCGGCCATAGTGTCTCGGAGTTGCTGTCCGACGCCGATATGGCATTGCGGGCGGCCCAGGTCAGTGGACCGAACGCGGTCGACATGCGCGTACAGAACTTGAGCCGGAATGCGGCCACATTTTCCGCGAGCCATTGGAGCGAACTGCTGGGGACGGTCATCAGGGACAGGCAGATCATCGTGCAGATGCAGCCGGTGCTCGATACTCGCGACAGGCATACCGTGCTCCAGCACGATGCGCTGCTGCGGATCGTCGGGGAGGACGGGGCGTTGATTACGGCGGGTGTGTTCATACCGATGGCGAAACGGCTTGGATTGATCCGGGAATTCGACAAGCTGGTGGTGACTGAAGTGATGAAGCAGATAACTGCGGGACGCTGTGGCAAGAGCCTGGTCGCGGTTAATCTCGTGCCTTCTTCGATGCAGGATGCGACGTTTGCCGACTGGCTATGCGATGCGTTGCGCGCCAATCCGGCGGCCGCTGCGCAAATCGCGTTCGAGGTATCGGAATATGGGGCGCTGGAAAATGTGGAAGCCCTGCGCACAACGGTACTACGGATTCGCGCCCTCGGCGGGAAATTCGGGATCGACCATTTTGGACGCGGATTCACTTCCTACGGCTACCTGTCGACACTGAAAATCGACTATTTGAAGATTGATGGCAGTTACGTCAGGGGGATTGCTGAAAACAGGGATAACCAGTTCCTGGTTGAATCGATTACCAAGATCGCCCATGGGCTGGATTTGAAAGTGATTGCAGAGACGGTGGAGGCCGATGAAGAGTGGGCCATGCTGCAGTCGCTACGGGTCGATGGGGTGCAGGGATACGGGGTAGGGATGCCGAAAGGATTGTGATCGCCTGCATCGCTGGAGCGGAGTGCAATCCGCTCCAGCGATCCGGACCCTCGGACAGTGGCCGGGCTGCGGCTAACGCCCGGCCGGCGCGACCAATGCCCCTTCGATCTGGTGCCGCTTCAGCGCCTGCGCCACAAAGCACGAGGCTTTCATTTCTTCGACAAGGTCCGCCAGGTGCCGCGCAGCGTCAGTACGTCCCTTCGGCACGGCCATCGCCTGGTTGATCACCATGAAACGGCCGTCGAGCAAACGCAGTCCGGGCAGGCGTTTCGCATCGGCCTCGAGCATGTTGATCCTTTCTGTTTGGAAAAGAGCATGGTATCAGCAAGCTTTGCAAGGCAGCGATTTTCCAGGACGTCGCCAGGCGCCGTATTGCCGACCATCGCGTCCGCCTGTTACCACAGGCGCCGATGCCGGTCTCCTTGAATTGCAGCAGCAGGACTGAATGTCAGCGTTCCCGCAGCGCCTCGTTCTTGGCCTTCAACACCGGCTTCAGCAAGTAATCCAGCACGGTTTTCCTGCCGGTGCGGATATGCACCGTTGCCGTCATCCCCGGAATGATCGGCAGCTTGCTTTCCTTCCCCAGGTTGTTCTTTACCGTGCGCACCCGCACCAGGTAAAAGCTTTCCCCTTTATCATTGGTGATCGAGTCGGCGGTAACGTTGGCGACCTGCGCTTCCAGTCCGCCATAAATCGAAAAATCATAGGCGCTGAACTTGACCGTCGCACCTTGTCCCTGGTGAATGAACGCGACGTCCGATGGGCGGATGCGCGCTTCCACCACCAGGTTATCCTCGACCGGAACGATTTCCATCACGTCCACGCCCGGCTGGATGACGCCGCCCACCGTCGTTACCTTCATGGTCTTGACCAGGCCGGCCACCGGCGAACGGACCGAAGTGCGCGTGAGGCGGTCCACCATCGCCACGCTCGAAGCGCGTGATTGTTCGAAATCGGAGCGCGCCAGATTCAGTTCGGAAGAGGCATCCGACTTGAATTTGGCAAGCTGCCCGTCCACCTTGGCGCGCGCTTCCAGCATGCTTTGCCCGATGCGCGGAATCGCCAGCCGCGTGGCTTCTGTTTCGCCTTTCAAATCGCTTACCTGGCGCTCCAGCCGCAGCACTTCCACTTCCGACAGCACGCCCTGGGAGACTAGCGGCTTGCTGATGCTGAGTTCTTTCGATACCAAGCTCTGGCTTTCTTCCAGCTGCAGCAGGCGTGCGCGCTTTTCCTGCAATTCCTGGGCCCGCTGATTGACTTGCTGACGCAGCACAGTTAGCGCCGCATCGAGCTCCTGGCGGCGATTCACGAAAAGCTGCCGCTCTTCATCAACCACCTTCGGATTCGCGCGCTGCAGATCGGCCGGCGCCTGGAACGCCTGCCCCCCGACTTCGGCGTTCAGCCGGGCAATCTTCGCAGCCAGCGCTTCATACTTGGCCTTGCCCTCATCCACCGACGATGAAAACCGCGTTTCATCGAGATACAGAACCACCTGATCCTTCTGCACCAGGTCGCCGACCTTGACCGGGATCCTGGACACGATGCCGCCCTCCAGGTTCTGGATCACCTGGACCTGGTTCGATGGAATCACCTTCCCTTCGCCCACGGTGATCTCTTCAAGATGGGAAAAGCGGGCCCATATGATTGCAATGACCAGGAACGCCAGAAACCCGCGGATGATCAACGATGCATAGCGCGGCGGTTGCATGAACGCGGCTGCCTTGCTCTCCGCCATGAATTCAATGTCCGCTTTCATCGCCACCTCATCCTCGGAAGCCGGCAACAGCGCGCGCCTGATCCGCTCGGCCATGCCGCGACCGGGCCCGGCGATTCGTTCGTCAGGTTCTCGAGACATGCAGTTTTCCTCCTGATAGCGCATCCAGTACCTGGTCTTTCGGTCCATCGGCGATGATCCTGCCGCCTTCGACCACGATCAGGCGATTCACCAGCGTCAGCATGGAAGCCCGGTGGGTGACCAGGATCAGCGTCTTGTCTCCCAGGTGGGCCGCCAGCCGCGACTTGAAATTTTCTTCGGAACGGTTGTCCAGCGAATTGGTCGGCTCATCCAGGAGCAGCAGTCCGGGGTCCAGCAGCAGCGCGCGCGCGATCGCAACCGATTGCCGTTGTCCTCCCGATAAGCCATCACCGCGCTCGCCGACCTGCATGTCGAAACCCTGCGGATGACGGTTCACGAACTCGGTCACGCCGGCGATCTCGGCGGCCCGCAACATCGCGGCATCGTCGACATAGGGCGCGCCCATTACGATATTGTCTCTGACGCTACCAAAGAAAAGCATCGGGTCTTGCAGGACACAGGCGATGTTTCGCCGCAGGTCGGCAGGGTCGAGCTGCTGCTGATCGACGCCGTCGACCCAGATCGAGCCGCTGGTCGGCTGATACAAACCGAGCACCAGTTTTTGAATCGTCGATTTCCCCGATCCGATCCGTCCGATGATGCCGACCCGTTCACCGGCCGCGATCCTGAACGAGGCTTGCGACAGCGCTTCGATCTGCTGCTCCGGATAGGAAAAGCTGACACTGCGGAATTCAATCGCGCCGGCGAAGTCGGGTCGGTGCGTGAAGGTTTTGCCGGGCGGATGCTCGACCGGCAGGTTCATTATGCGGTCCAGGCCCATCAATGCCGAGCGCGCATGATGGAAGCGCGTCGCCAGCGACGCGACCTGCGACAGCGGCGCCAGCGCACGGCCGGTGAGCAGGGTGCAGGCGATCAGGGCGCCCATGGTCAGCGCTTTGTCGGAAATCAGGTACACCCCGTAAATCACGGCCGCGACGCCGGCCAACTGCTGCAGCATGACGCCGGTGTTGACGCTGACGGCCGACAGCAGCCGCGCCGTCAGGCTCAACTTGCCGATCTGTGCGACCAGCTGTTCCCAGCGGCGCTGGCTTGGGCCTTCGGCGCCGATAGACTTGATGGTATCCAGCCCCGACAGCGTTTCGATCAGCGTCGCCTGGCGTTGCGAGCCAACCCGGAAGGTTTCGCCGATCACTTTCGCCAGCGGGCCTTGCAGCAGGATGCTGGGGATCAGGATCAGGGGCATGGCGACCAGTGGCACGAAGACCAGCGGGCCGCCGACCCACCAGATGATCAGCAGGTAGAGCAGCACGAACGGAATGTCGACCACGGTCGTGATGGTCGCCGACGTCAGGAACTCGCGGAACGATTCGAACTCGGTCAGGCTGTGGGCAAAGCCGCCAACCGACTTGGGCCGTGCGGCGAGCCGTAGTCCAAGAATTTTTTCATGGATTTTGGCGGACAGCAGGATGTCGACTTTTTTTCCGGCGATGTCGATAAAGTAGCCGCGCAGGCTGCGCATCAGGAAATCGAAACCGAACACGATGCCGGTGCCGATCGCCAGCACCCACAAGGTTTCAAAGGTCTGATTCGGCACTACCCGGTCATACACATTCATCGTAAACAATGGCATGACCAGCGCAAAGACATTGATCAGGAATGAAGCGATCAGGACTTCCGCATAGATTGGCCACGACTGTTTTACCGCGCTCCAGAACCAGTGGCCGGAATCGGTCGCGGAGGCGGCATCGGCGCGCGCATCGAACTTGAAGACCGGCCTGACAAAGATCGCATAGCCGGTGTAGCTGGCCTCGAATTGATCCAGCGTGATTGCGAGTTCACCCTCGCCGGATTCCGGCTGGATGATGCGTAGCGATCCGTCGGCGTCGCTGTGAGTCAGAACACACGCTTGGCCACCGTGCAGCAGCAGCACGGCGGGCAGGGTGAGTTGCGAGATATTGCGCAGTTTGCGCTTGATGATGCGGGCCGACAGGTTGGCCCGCGCGGCGGCGCGCGCGAACAAGGCGGGCGTCAGACGTGATTCTTCCAGCGGCAATCCGGCGGTCAGGGACTGGATAGAGTGCGGCTGGTTGCGCAGGCGCGTCAGGACAACAAGACAATTCACCAGCGGATCGTCCGGCAGAAACGCTTCCTTTGGTATGACCCATCCTGCCGGATCGTTGCCGGGAATGTGCTCATTGGCACGCATCGGGTACCCCTTCTGAACTGTAACCGTGCCTATAATGCACGTCGTACCTAATCATAACAATTCTTTTGGGTAATCTTTGCTGATGTTACGCATAAGCTAACATTCCATTGTTGGAATACATGAATGACGCCAGGCTGGCAAATCTGGCAATGGGGTATGAAACGGGACAGCTTTGCGACTAGTTCACTATTTGGTACTGATCGCCGTATTGCTGGGCATGCGTGCGCCTGACGCGGCCACGCCTGACCGTGGTGAAGCGCGCGTGGAGCCGATAGTTGAAGTAGTCCGGTTCGGCATGTCCCGTGCGCAGGTCACACCGACGACCGGTATCGCAGACTTCCTGTATTCGTCCGGATCGCCTCGGCCGACCGGGAACGGCGCCGTGGCTGCAGGCGGGGAGCTCTACCTCACGGCCGATGCGATCGGAGTGCCTGAGGCCATGGTTGACCAGATCGTGCGTATTTTTTCCGGCCGGCTCGATTTTCACCGCGCCCTGGAGGCGGGCTTTACCTGCACCGTGCTGTACGAAATGCGTTTCGAGGAAGGGCGGATTGCGGGGCCGGGAAAAATCCTGGCGGTCCGGCTGGAGACGCCGGCTGAAACCACCACCGCCTATCTGCTCGAGTTCGCTGCCGGCGACAACGCTTATTCCCGCGATGCCAGTTATTTTGATTATTACGATGCCGAGGGACGATCGATCGGGCGTTATTTTTTGCAGTCGCCGATCGTATTTTCGCGCGTGACCTCCGGCTATTCGATCAGGCGTTTTCATCCGATCCTGAAAATCTGGCGCGCGCATAACGGCGTCGATTTCGCTGCTCCGGCCGGTACCCCGGTACATGCCACCGCCGACGGTGTCGTGCAGTTTGCCGGCGTGCAGGGGGCTTACGGTAACCTGATTGTGCTCCGGCATGCGAATGGATTGTCCAGCCGCTACGGGCATTTGAAGACGATCGCGGCGGCCGCCAGGCCCGGGCAGATCGTGAAGCAGGGTGACCTGCTTGCCACCGTCGGCATGACCGGGCTGGCAACTGGTCCGCATTTGCATTACGAATTGCGTGACGCCGACCGGCCGGTCGACCCGTCCGCGCTGGGTCAGGCCCCACGGCGGCCCGCGGCCGCGCGGAAAGCGCGTTTCGATGAACTGAAAAAATTATACGATCAACAGCTTGCGATTCCCTACCGGACGCATAACGTGCAACGCTAGTGGATCTCGCTGTCCAGGCGCGAATGCAGCCTTGGCGTCATCACCGCGCCGGCTTAAACGCCAGCGACCGTAGGGACAGTTCAGAGCGTGTCGTAAACCGCCCGCGGCGCCATTGCATCAGCTTGCGGTACAGGCGACTACTCGCGCTGTTGCGCCTGACCGTGTGCGTTTGCCAGACACTACTGATGGCTTACGATTACCTGCCGCGCCCGCCCGAGCGGTGCGGCGCGGCAGGCCGGGCAGGGCCGCTGCCGCCGTAGGTTTTTGCCGGGCCGGCGGGCTTTGCGGGCGCCGCACCGCGTCCACCCGCGGCCGGGCTTCTGCCTTGCGGCTGGCCGCGTCGTCCGCCATTACCACCACCGCCGCCGCCGCTGCGCAATTGAATCGGCTGCGCGCGGGCATTGGGGTCCGGTTCAAATCCCGGAACGACTTCACGCGGCAGCGAACGCTTGATCAGCTTTTCAATATCCTTGAGCATGATGTGTTCGTCGACGCAGACCAGCGACACGGCTTCGCCGGTTGCGCCGGCGCGCCCGGTGCGGCCGATGCGGTGCACATAATCCTCGGGAATATTCGGCAAGTCGTAGTTCACCACATGTGGCAGCTGATCGATGTCGATGCCGCGCGCGGCGATGTCGGTTGCGACCAGCACCTGGAGGCTGCCGTCCTTGAATTCGGATAGCGCGCGGGTGCGGGCCGTCTGGCTCTTGTTGCCATGGATCGCCAGCGCGGTGATGCCATCGCGCTCGAGTTGCTCGACCAGCTTGTTGGCGCCGTGCTTGGTGCGGGTAAAGACCAGCACCTGGTGCCACGAGTTTGTCTTGATCAGGTGCGCCAGCAGCGGATGCTTGCGATCGCGGTCGACCGGATGGATTTTTTGCGCAATGATTTCAACTGTTGAATTGCGGCGCGCGACTTCAATCATTGCCGGCGCATTCAGCAAGCCATCGGCCAGGGTTTTGATTTCATCGGAAAAGGTTGCCGAAAACAGCAAGTTCTGGCGTTTCGGCGGCAGCGCGGCGAGCACGCGGCGGATATCCTTGATGAAACCCATGTCCAGCATGCGGTCGGCTTCGTCGAGCACCAGTATTTCCACCTTCGTCAGGTTCACGGTGCCCTGCTGCATATGGTCGAGCAGGCGGCCCGGCGTGGCGACCAGGATATCGACGCCATGCTTGAGCAGCTTGATTTGCGGATTGATGCCGACGCCGCCGAAGATCACGGCCGAATTCAGCTTGACGTATTTGCCATAGGTGCGCACGCTCTCTTCGACCTGGGCCGCGAGTTCGCGGGTCGGGGTCAGGATCAGTGCGCGGATCGGCCGCGCGGCGGCGGACGCATGGTTCGAAGAGGCTGCCAGCCGGTTCAGTATCGGCAGGGTGAAGCCGGCGGTCTTGCCGGTGCCGGTTTGTGCGCCGGCCAGCAAGTCGCCGCCCGCCAGCACGGCTGGAATGGCCTGGGTCTGGATCGGGGTAGGAATGGTGTAACCGTGCTCGGTAACGGCACGAACGATAGCGTCGGACAAGCCGAGTTCAGAAAAGGACATAACAACTCATTGGAGAATATCGGCCTGTCACCATCAAAGGCGCCAGTCGCAGGCAAACGGATTAGGATGCGGGGGTCGGAAGAGACAGCGGCAGAGTGACTGGAAAAGGTGCCGCGTGCCCACAGTATAACAGCCGCAGCCGGATTTGGAAAATCGCGGCCGGCGTTGGAAACACGCGGTCGGAAGCGTATGCGTTGCGCACGCTTCCCGCGCTTTCCTTTTTCTTATTTGGCGAATGGCGACAGCAGGTGCACCATTTGCGCGAAGACCTTCGGGTTTCCGGCGATTATTTCACCCTTGTGAAGATAATCCGATTCGCCGGCAAAGGTACCAACGATGCCGCCTGCCTCGGTCACGAGCAGCGAGCCGGCCGCCACATCCCATGCTTTCAATGTCTTTTCAAAAAAGCCATCGAGCCGGCCGGCCGCCACATAGGCCAGGTCCAGCGCCGCCGAGCCGGGACGCCGTAAACCGTGCGACTTTTCAGTCATGATGCGGAACATTTTCAAATACTCGTCGAGGCCGGCAAGGTCGGTGTAGGGAAAGCCGGTGCCGATCAACGAATCGGCGATCCTGTCGCGCTTGGTAACGCGGATACGCTTTTCATTCAGGAAAGCGCCGGCGCCCTTGGTTGCGGTAAACAAGTCGTTGCGGTTCGGGTCATAAATCACAGCCTGGGTAATCTGGCCGCGCTGCTGCAATGCAATCGATACGCAGTATTGCGGGAAACCGTGGATGAAATTAGTCGTGCCGTCCAGCGGATCGATAATCCAGACATTTTCATTTTCATCATGCAGATTATCGGAGGCGCCCGATTCTTCCGCCAGGATGGCATGGTCGGGGTAGGCATTTTTCAGCACCTCGATGATGGCTTGTTCCGCAGCCTGGTCGACTTCGGTGACGAAATCATTGTGTCTCTTTTCAGTGACCTGGACGCGGTCGAGATCGAACGTGGCGCGATTGATGATTGCCGCGCCGCGGCGGGCGGCCTTGATCGCCGTGTTGAGCATGGGATGCATAGAGGTTCCGTTAGAATGGCGATACTGTTGCCGGATCTGGCAACGCTTGTTTGGCAACCGTATCGCACTGAATTAGTTTATTTAGGCGCAATGCGGTGAACTGTCAGCTGCGTGAGCCTTGGCTTTTACCGCGAATTGTCGCTATTTTAAATGAACATGCCTGAAACCAGTACGTCTCTTTTTAATCGCCTGCGCTTCGTGCTGGTTGAAACCAGTCGCCCCGGAAATATCGGCGCGGTGGCGCGCGCCATGAAAACCATGGGGTTTTCCGACCTGGTGGTGGTGAATCCGCGTTTTCCGGACGCGCTGATGCAGGACGAAGCAATCGCATTCGCAAGCGGGGCGCAGGATATCCTGGCATCGGCCCGGATCGCCGGTTCGATCGATGAAGCACTGGACGGTTGCAATTTTGCCGCTGCGCTATCGGCCCGGCTGCGTGAGTTTTCGCCGCCGGTCGTGGCGCCGCGCACGCTGGCCGGGCAGCTTGCGGCCGACCCCGGGCTGAGGCCGGCGCTGGTGTTCGGCAACGAACGGTTCGGTTTGCCCAATGAGATCGTGGAGAAATGCAATGTGCTGATTAATATTCCCGCAAACCCGGAATATTCTTCGCTTAACCTGGCCCAGGCGGTACAGGTGCTGGCATATGAATGCCGGGTTGCCTGTGCCGGCGATGCCGCAGCGCCCGGCGGCATCGGCTTTCAGGGCGAGCTGGCCGGCCTTGCCCAGATCGACGGCATGTACGGGCATCTGGAACAGGCGCTGGTTGCGATTGAATTCCTTGATGCGAATAACCCAAAGAAATTAATGCCCCGAATCAAAAGGCTGTTTTCCAGAACGCAGCTTGAAATAGAAGAGGTTAATATTCTGCGCGGGATTGCGAAGCAGATTCTGCAGAAAATAAAACGCTGACTGCGCAGGAAGTGTGACTGTTCGACTGCGCAGCGCAGTGGTTAGTTGCTGATGCCGGGTTTTCTCCGGCACTCCTTCACTCGTTATCCTGCATTCAGTTTCCTATCCTCTACCATTCCAGGTTTAAGCCTGAAGTTTTTTCGCACTTTCCCGGACACCCTGGAAAATACTATCCGCAACTCCGGGTGGAAATCCCCTTGGAATTTCTGAGCCCGCCTTGTCGAGCGAGTCAGGTATCTGCGCCAAGACGGCATCGATTAATTCGTTAATCTTCGTACCTAGTCCGCACTTCTGTGCTGTCGTAATCCAATGATGCCGGCGGAATTCAA
>JAQGMO010000141.1 GCA_028292315.1 Herminiimonas sp.
CAGCGTAGTGACCACATCAAATTGCGCGGAGCATTAATCCTTGGTTCGATCACGCGGAATGCGTTCAGTCATCGCAGCTGGGCGCAGGAAGTCGAAGTCGACGCCCTTGTCGGCTTGCGTAACCGTGCTCAGGAACAGCTTGCGATAGCCACGTTCGGCCGACGGCGTCTTGACCGGATTGGCCTTCGCGCGCGCGGCCAGCTCGGCGTCCGAAACCAGCAATCCGATTGCGCGCTGCTGGACCGACAGACGAATGCGGTCGCCATTCATGACATAAGCCAACGGGCCGCCAATCGCGGCTTCCGGCGTTACATGCAAGACGATCGTGCCGGCCGCGGTACCGCTCATGCGACCATCAGATATGCGCACCATATCCTTGACACCGGCGCGCGCAAGCTTCTTTGGAATTGGAATATAGCCGGCTTCCGGCATGCTGGCGCCGGTCGGTCCGATATGCTTGAGCACCAGAATGTCGTCTGCGGTGACATCGAGCGCATCGTCGTCAATTCGTGCCGCCAGGTCTTCAAGGTTTTCAAACACTACCGCGCGGCCTTCATGTTCCATCAGCACCGGATCGGCCGCCGATTGCTTGATGATTGCGCCGCCCGGCGCCAGGTTGCCGCGCAAAACCGCAATGCCACCCTGCGGATAGATCGGATCGCCGAACGGACGCACCACGGTTTGCTTGAAGCCGGGGCCGGCGGCTTCGAGTTCTTCACCGAGCGTGCGGCCGGTCACCGTCATTGCATCTAGGTGCAGCAGAGGTTTCAACTCACGCAGCAGCGCATGCATGCCACCGGCATGATGGAAATCTTCCATGTAGTACTGGCCCGACGGTTTCAAATCGATCAGCACCGGCGTTTCGCGCCCGAGCGCATCGAGCCGTTCGAGGTCAATCTCAATGCCCATGCGGCCGGCCACCGCGGTCAGATGGATGATGCCATTGGTCGAGCCGCCAATGGCCAGCAACACGCGCAGGGCGTTTTCAAATGCCTTGCCGGTCATGATCTTGTCCGGTGTCAGTCCACTGATTGCCATTGCCACGGCGGTAGCGCCGGTGCGCTCGGCCACCCGGATCCGGTCGGCCGTGACAGCGGCTGGCGCCGCTCCTCCCGGCAGCATCATGCCGAGCGCTTCGGTCACGCACGCCATGGTGCTGGCAGTGCCCATCACGGAACAGGTGCCGACGCTGGCCACCAGTTGATTGTTGACGTCGGCGATTTCTTCGCCGTCGATTTCGTCGGCACGGTACTTACCCCAATAGCGCCGGCAATCGGTGCAGGCGCCGACTCGTTCGGAGCGGTGCGAACCGGTGAGCATTGAACCGGTAACCAGCTGGATAGCCGGAATGCCGGCCGACGCGGCGCCCATCAGCTGAGCCGGCACGGTCTTATCGCAACCGCCGATCATGACCACCGCATCCATAGGCTGCGCGCGGATCATTTCCTCGGTATCGATCGACATCAGGTTTCGCAGGTACATCGACGTCGGCGACGCAAAGCTTTCATGGATCGAAATGGTCGGGAAGTCCATCGGCAAGCCGCCTGCCAGCATGACGCCGCGCTTGACCGCTTCGATCAGCTGCGGCATGTTGCCATGGCACGGATTGAACGCGCTGCCGGTATTTGCGATACCTATCACTGGACGGTCGAGCGAATTATCCGTAAAACCAGCGCCCTTGATGAATGCCTTGCGCAGGAATAGCGAGAAACCGCTGTCGCCGTAGCTGGTCAGACCTTTGTGGAAGCCGGCTGGATCGTCTTTGGGTTTTGAGTTCCCGGATTTTTTGTCTTCGCTCATAAGTCTCCTGATATGCCAGTAAGTCCGCATACATTAGTAATGGCGGCACGATATTCTTATGGTGCGGGTCGCCGGTAAAATTCCGGAACCGGCGAAGCGCCTCACTTTGTACAATATAATGCTTTGTCCAACAATAATGGTCAAAGCAAAATTTTGGACAAACAATCCTGATCAGGCAAACGAGCCAGATTATCTTGTATTGATCCCGATAAAAATAGCCATTGCACCGCCTCCTTACCTTACCCCTCGTACCGGCGGCTATCCGCCAAAATACCCTTCGTCCCCAACAACGCATTCAACCCGTCGAAATCCAGCATACGCCCCGCGTTACCCGCGTTACTCCCGGTTCTACGCAGCTCCGACAAATACACATCAAGCGCATGAGCAATCGCACGCACCGTACCGCCCGGGAAAATTGCCAGGCGATATCCAATCTCCTCCAATTCGGCAGTCCCCTTCAACGGCGTCTTCCCACCCTCGACCATATTTGCCAGCAGTGGAATACGGCTGGCGAACTGCGCCGTCACCTTGCGCATCTGCTCTATGTCCCGCACCGCTTCAATGAACAGCACGTCGGCTCCAGCCGCCAGATACGCCTCGCCGCGTTCGAGCGCAACGTCGAACCCGTCCACCGCCACGGCGTCGGTGCGTGCAATGATCAAGGTCTCTTCACTGTGGCGCGCGTCCACGGCAGCCTTGATCTTCCCGACCATCTCACTGCTGCCGATAATGCTCTTGCCATCAAGATGACCGCATCGCTTCGGGCTAGTCTGGTCTTCCAGCTGGATGGCGGAAGCACCGGCACGCTCGAGACGCGCAACAGTACGCTGCACATTTAACGCATTGCCAAACCCTGTATCCGCGTCAACAATCATCGGTAGTTTGCTGCGTTCCCGGATCGTGGCGACCGTCTCGCATACTTCCGAAAAACTCACCAGTCCGATATCCGGTGCGCCCAGACGGGTGTAGGCGACGCTCGCTCCCGACAGGTACATCGCCTCAAACCCGGCGCGCTCCACCATTAGCGCAGAAAATGCATCGTAAATGCCCGGAGCAATCAGTATGTCCGCTTGCTGCAGCCGCTGTTTCAATGTCATGTCGTCTCCTTCGCGGCAGGCTTGCCCGCCAGTCGTTTTTTCAAATGCGGCAGCAAGCCGCCATCCTCTACCATTTCCACCAAAAAACCCGGAACCGGCTCACAGTCCAATGTCATGTCGTGTTCGGGCAGATGAATGCGGCCGGCGATGGCATCAACCTCGATTGCCGCACCGTCCGGAATCTGGTCGGCCTGCTCGCAGATCAGCGCCACTAGTCCGAGATTGAATGCATTGCGATGAAATATGCCGCCGAACGAACGTGCAATCACGGCCCGGACTCCCAGCGCTTTCAATGCCTCGGGAGCCTGCTCCCGGGACGATCCAATGCCGAAGTTGCGCCCCGCCACCACCACATCGCCGTCCCGTACCGACGACGCGAATTCCGGTCGCAAGGCTTCCAGCGTGTGCCGCGCCAATTCCTTGATGGGCAATTTCATGTACTGCCCCGGCGCCATCACGTCGGTATCAACCCCATCGCCAAACTTCCACGTACGGCCCTTCATGCGGATTCTCCCAAGAGGATACGTGGATCGGTAATCTGACCGGTGACGATCGACGCGGCCACCGTATAGGGCGACGCCAGCCATACCTGGCTCGATAATGCCCCCATCCGACCCTTGAAATTGCGCGCAGAGGATGAAAGCACCCGTTCATTCTCCGCGAAACGCCATTGACCATAACCGGCGCACGCCCCACACCCGATGGGCAGTAATTCCCCTCCGGCTTCAGTCAGGATATCAAGAGTCCCTTCCGCTTTCGCCGCCTGCTGGTCCCGCAGCGACGCTGGCGCAACCAGCAGACGCTTGCCCGATGCGACACGCCGGCCCTTCAACACCCGGGCAGCCATGCGCAGGTCTTCCAGCTTGGCCCCGGTGCACGCGCCGATATATGCCGTGTCAATCTCCTGGCCTTTATAACTGCCGACGTCGGCCGCATTGGCGGGACTATGCGGCGCCGCAACCTGAGGCGCCAGTGCCGTCCCATCGTACACATGCCGCGCCAGCACAGGAGCGCCTTCATCGGTCTTCCACTGCGACAGGTCGCCGAGGTCTTCGGTCGACACTCCCGCGCTGAGCAGATAGGCGATGGTCGTCTCGTCGGGCGCAATCAGACCAGCCTGCCCGCCGAGTTCGGCGGTCATGTTTGCCAGCGTCATTCGTTCCTGCATGTTCAGTGCAGTAATTGCGCTTCCGCCGAATTCCACCGCCTGGTACTGCCCGCCGTCCATGCCAAGCTGACCGCACAGATACAGCATGATGTCCTTGGCCACGACGCCGTCGGCAAACGCGTTTTTCCATTCGATGGCAATCGTGTGCGGCATCTTCAGCCAGATTTCGCCGGTCACCAGCACGCCCAGCATTTCCGTTGCGCCGATACCGAACATGTAAGAGCCGAAGGCGCCGCCGGTGGTGGAGTGGCTGTCGCCGCCGACGATCAGCATGCCCGGACGCACATAGCCCTGTTCCGGAAGCACGACATGACATATTCCCTGTTCATCATGGAATTTGCGAATGCCGTTCTGGCTGACCCAGTCGCGGGTGAACTGCAGTATCTGCCGCGATTCGGGATCGAGCGCGGGCACGTAGTGATCGGTCACAATCACATACTTGTCCGGGTCCCACACCCGGGCGCCCAGTGATTCAAGCATGGGCGCAATCCGGCGCGGCCCCGACGAGTCATGCGACATTGCAAGGTCTACCTTGCAAGTAACAATCTCGCCGGGCGCCACATCCGGGACGCCCGCTGCCCGAGCGATGATTTTTTGAGCGAGGGTTTTCATTCGACGACGGCGCCCGAAAACTTGACGATCTTCGCCCAGCGTGCAATATCTTTCACGACAAAATCATTGAACTCCGCCGGGGTCATCGTCGTTGGATCGCCGCCGTCCGCTTCCAGCCGTTTCTGGAAGGTCGGATCGTCCACTGCCTTCTTGGCCGCTTCATACAAGCGCTGAGTCGTCTGCGCCGGCATTTTGGCCGGGCCGAACAGACCGAACCAGGCGTTCGATTCAAAGCCTTTCACCGTCTCGCCGATCGGAGGAGCCTTCGGAAACTGCGCCATGGGCTTGCTGCTCGTCACGCCAAGAATCTTGACCTTGCCGGTGTTAGCATGCGGCAGCACGTTGAGGGTGCTGGCGAACATCAACTCGACGTGGCCGGCAATAATATCGGTCAATGCCGGCGCGGTCCCTTTATATGCGACGTTGACGATATCCACCCCCGTCATCATTTTGAACTGCTCGCCGGCCAGATGCAGCGACGAGCCGATGCCGCCCAATGCGAAGTTCATCTTGCCGGGATTTTTCTTCGCATACGCCAGCAACTCCGGCAAGTTGTTCACCGGCAGAGTGCTTGCTGCAACCAGGACGCTCGGCACCGTGGCCACCATGGTAATCGGGGTGAAGTCCTTGACCGTATCAAACGGCAGTTTTTTGTAGAGCGACGGGTTGATGGTATGGCTGGTAAAGCTCATCAGGATAGTCTCGCCGTTCGGCGCGCTCCTGGCTACGTGTTCAGCCGCGATATTGCCGCCGGCGCCAGGCTTGTTTTCAACAATGACCGGCCGCTTCAATGACCCTTCCATGCCCTTTGCCACTGCGCGCGCCAGGTTGTCCGTCGTACCCCCGGGTGGCGCACCGACGATGATCCGAATGGGACGCGATGCGTCTTGCGCAAAGGCCGAGCCGGCAAGTGCGGAAGCGGCCAGCGTCAAGGTCACAAACCTCGCTGTCAATAAGGGGAATTTCATGTTTTGTCTCCTGAAAAAAGGGATGGCGGTTTACTTTCTTGATTCGTATCGTTCTGATACCACACGCGCGCTTCGCCTTCCTCCGCGACGCGCGATAGTTCCATTCGGTATTCATACCGGTCCGGCCGATATACGCCGTACAGCGCTTGCACCGGCTTGCCCGAGGCGTCGCGCACAAGCCGGTTGACTGCCAGCAGCGGCGCACCGACTTCAGTTTGCAGCAATGATGCGACAACCGTATCGGCCAGCCTTGCAGTGATGGTTTGACGCGCGTGGGCGACCTGCACGCCATGCTCTTCAAGCAGGCGCAACATCGGTTTCGAAACAAGCGCATCGGGATTCAGACAGCCAGAAAGATGGTCCGGCACGTAGGTGGTGATGTAAGAAACAGGATCGTCACCGAGGCTCCGCAGCCGGATGACCTTGACGACCTTGCCGTCGGCTGACAATTCCAGGTCGGCGGCGATGCTCGCCGGCGGTGATATGGTCTCGATGCTGAGTAACCGGATCGTCGTCTTGGCCGCCATGCTGATAATGTTTTCCAGCAGTCCGCCTTTCGATGATCCGGCAGCACCCGCCGCCGTTTCCTTTACGAAGGAACCAAGGCCGCGCTGGCGATAGATCAGCCCTTCCTTGACCAGCTTGTCCATCGCCCGGCGCAGGGTAATGCGCGACACCTTGAACCTGTTCACCAGTTCAAGTTCGGTCGGCAACAGCTCCGTCGCCCTGCGGCTGGCAAACTCTTCGCGCAAGATCAGGTAGATCTGGTGGTATAGCGGAACGACGGATGGAATCGGGTTCATTGCAATATGCGTCCTGGCATCAGCGGCGATAATATGCATGTCTCAATGTACTGTCAATAAGACATTTAGGTAGACATTTGTGGTGCCAGCTGACGATGCCGGCGCCTGCAACCCGCATGGGTCCGCAATACAAAGCAACGGCAGCCTGTTGGCCGCCGTTCAGCCGTTAGTGATTTTAGTGTCGCAACGACCGGTCAGATGACGCCCTTTTCCTTCAAACCGGCCAGTGCATGCTCATCCATGCGCAGCACCTCGCGCAATATCTCACCGGTGTGCTCACCCAGCAATGGCGGGGGCCGACGGTAGACTACAGGAGTGTCGGACAGGCGAAGCGGACTCGCAACCAGGGAAACCGTCCCGGCTTGCGAATGATCCATATCGACCTTCAACCCGCGTGCCAGCACCTGTGGATCGGCAAAGACATCGGCGAGCGTATTGATCGGCCCGCAAGGCACGCCGCTTTCTTCGAGTCTCGCGATCCATTCGGCGGTCGTGCGCAGCACGGTTCTTTGCTTTAACAGCGGGATCAAAACCGATCGATTTTCCACGCGCGCCTTATTGGTGGCAAACCTTGGGTCCGTGGAAAGCTCCTCGCATTCCGCACTCTTGCAAAAACGCGCGAACTGGCCGTCGTTGCCGATTGCTAAAATCATGTAGCCGTCCGCCGTCGGAAAATCCTGGTACGGCACGATGCTGGGATGGGCATTTCCGAGCCGCGCCGGAGACCGGCCCGTGGCAAGGTAGCTCATCGCCTGATTCGCCAGGCAGGCGACTTGCACGTCCAGCAGCGCGAGATCGACATGCTGGCCATTCCCGGCCCGAAAACCGTCCTTGTCCCGGTGCGCCAGCGCGCCAAGTACCGCGCATACGGCATACAGACCTGTCAGCACATCCGTCAGCGCCACACCGGCCTTCATCGGCCCGGCCCCCGCTTCGCCGTCGGGCACGCCGGTCAGGCTCATCAAGCCGCCCAGGCCCTGGATGAGAAAATCATAGCCGGCCCGCGACGCGTACGGACCATCCTGCCCAAAGCCGGTAATGGAGCAATAAACCAGCTTCGGATTGATTGCGCGGAGACTGTCGTAATCCAGCCCATATTGGCGCAATCCACCAACTTTGAAATTTTCCAGCACCACGTCGCTTTCGGCCGCGAGTGCCCGGATGATTTCTTGTCCCTCGGGCTGCGTGATGTCGACTGTCACGGAGCGCTTATTGCGATTCGCACACAGGTAGTAGGCGGCGATATCGGTTAGCTGTCCAGCCTGGTCCTTGACATAAGGCGGCCCCCAGCCGCGCGTATCGTCGCCCGTGCCGGGCCGTTCCACCTTGATAACGTCGGCCCCCATGTCGGCCAATACCTGGCCGGCCCAGGGTCCGGCGAGGATCCGCGACAGGTCCAGAACCCGGATATGAGCCAGTGCGCCAGCCATTCCTGACCTCAGTTCGAAAACGCGGAAATGCCGGTGATTGCGCGGCCGAGAATGAGCGCGTGCACGTCATGCGTTCCCTCGTAGGTATTGACGACCTCGAGATTAACCACATGCCGGATCACGCCAAATTCGTCGGAGATGCCATTCCCGCCCAACATGTCCCGCGCCGTGCGGGCAATGTCCAGTGAGCGTCCGCATGAATTTCGCTTCATCATCGAAGTCAGTTCCACTGAGGCCGTCCCCTCTTCCTTCATCCGTCCGAGCCGCAGGCAGCCCTGCAGGCCGAGAGTGATATCGGTAAGCATGTCGGCCAGCTTTTTCTGGATCAGCTGGTTCGCCGCGAGCGGGCGTCCGAACTGTTTGCGGTCGAGCACATACTGGCGCGACGTTTCATAGCAAAATTCGGCAGCGCCGAGGGCGCCCCAGGCAATCCCGTAACGGGCCGAATTAAGGCAGGTGAACGGCCCCTTTAAGCCAGTCACGTCCGGGAGCATGTTCTCTTCGGGGACAAAGACCTCGTCCATGACGATTTCACCGGTGACCGATGACCGCAGGCCGAACTTCCCGTGAATTGCCGGCGCCGACAAGCCTTTCCATCCTTTTTCCAGGATAAAGCCGCGGATAATACCGTCATCGGTCTTGGCCCAGACCATGAACACATCGGCGATCGGGCTATTCGTGATCCACATTTTGGCGCCGGACAGCAGGTAGCCGCCATCAACCGTTTTCGCCCTGGTGACCATCGATCCCGGGTCTGATCCGTGATTGGGTTCGGTCAGGCCGAAGCATCCCACCCACTCGCCCGACGCCAGCTTTGGCAGATATTTGCGTTTTTGCGCTTCGCTGCCAAACTCGTTGATCGGCACCATCACCAGGGACGACTGGACGCTCATCATCGAGCGATAGCCAGAGTCCACGCGCTCGACTTCGCGGGCGATCAAGCCGTAACACACATAATTTAGGCCGGCGCCGCCGTATTCTTCCGGAATCGTCGCACCCAACAAACCGAGTTCACCCATTTCGTTGAAAATTTCCCGGTCGGTACGCTCATGACGGAATGCTTCGAGTATACGAGGCATCAATTTGTCCTGCGAATACGCGTACGCGCTTTCGCGCACCATGCGCTCTTCCTCGGTCAGCTGCGAATCCAGCAACAACGGGCTTTCCCAATTAAACACTTGTTTGTTCGATGCCATTCTATTCCTCCAAAGCACTTGTTAATCCGCTGTCCGCGCGGCGATTGCCGGCGGAGCTTGCAATGCCGGCCATCCTACGGGGCATGCGCATGCGTTGCAAACGATTAATTCGTACTGGCTTGTGCGAAAATGGTACTCCGTGAATTTTTAGAGGGTCCGCAATGCGGCGTAAAATACCCAGCACAACGGCACTAGTCGCTTTTGAAACCGCAGCCCGGCATGAAAGCTTTACGAAGGCCGCCGAGGACCTGGCGCTCACGCAAAGCGCGGTATGCCGCCAAATCGCCAGCCTCGAAACCTACCTTGGCGTCGCCCTGTTCCGGCGCACCAAGCGCGGCGTCAAACTAACTGATGCGGGTGCGACTTACAGCCGACAGGTTGCTGCACGACTGGATGCTGTCGAACACGATACCCTGAACATCATGGCGCACCAGGGGCGGGGGGCGACCCTGGAACTGGCTGTAGTGCCGACCTTTGCCACCAAATGGCTGTTGCCGAGGCTCGCGGGCTTCTCGCGCCAGCACGACAACATCACGGTCAACCTCACTACGCGCACACGGGCATTCCTGTTTGCCGAAACCGAGTTCGATGCCGCCATCCATTTTGGCGACGCGACATGGCCGGGTACGGTAGCCCACCATCTTATGCGGGAACATGCGGTGCCGGTCTGCAGCCCGGGATTGCTGGCATCGGCCGGCAAAAAAGCAGCCCCCCTTTCGCCAGTGAACATTGCACAGCTTCCGCTGCTGCAGCAGGGCACGCGTCCTTACGCCTGGAGACACTGGTTCGAATCTGCCGGCGTTGGTGTATCTACAGACTTGTCGGGGCCGCGCTATGAACTCTTTTCAATGCTGGCACAGGCGGCAATGCACGACATGGGCGTTGCGCTAATTCCGGTAATGATGATTGAAGAAGAACTGGCGGCCGGCCGGCTGGTGGTGGCCTGTTCACATACGTACCCCAGCACGCATGCGTATAACCTGATCATCCCCGAGCGCAAAGCTGAAAGCCCGGCGCTTCAGGTGTTTTCACAATGGTTGAAGACGGAAGCCGATGCGTATCGGGGCAAGGCAGGCCTGGCATGAATCCGAAGCGGGACAAATTACAGGCTATCGTTCGGCAATCCCCTTCAAGGCGCTGCCGAACGCTTCCTGCAGCGCCTTGAACACCTTGCCCTCGGCGTCGGCCTTGCGGCATGTAAGCGCAATGCGCATGGAGGGTGTGCCTTCCCCCAGTTGGAGGATACGCACCGGATAGCCAATGCAGACCCGGGGATCCGGCATCAGGATAATCGATACGCCCAGGCCGGCGGAAACCATGGCCACAACCGCGTGTGTAGACTGCAACTCCATTGTTGCGCGTCCTGCGAACCCGCGTTCACTTAAATACCGTGCAGCGAGCCGTCCGCCGATCGTGGTCTTGTCAAAACCGATCAGGTCGCGAGTGCGGAGCAGCGTGTCGACCGACGACGCTTCCACATCAGGTGGTGCGACCAGCACCAGTTCCTTGCGCAGCAAGCCGTGCCAGTGAAGACGACTGGAGCCGCCTGACTCCGGCTGCGCCATGACGGCGGCATCGACCTTACCTGCCTTTAATGATTCGAGCAACTCGACCGATCGGCCGCGCACCGGAACGACCTCCAGCCTGGGATACCGCTGATGCAGGTGGCGCATCGCGCCCGGCAGCAGCGAAGCCTGCATTGTTTCGATGACACCGACCCGTACTCGCCCCTGGACGACTGGCGATCTGCGTTGGCGCATCGATTCGACCGTGCCCAGCATTCCCTGCAATGACTCGTTCAATTCGATCGCGAAAGGAGTCGGCCGCACCTGCAAGGTTGAACGGTCAAACAGGGCCTGCCCGAAATATCCTTCCATCTGCTTCATCTGCATGCTGACCGCACTCGGCGACAGGTTCATTTCAGAAGCCGCCGCTGCCAGGCTGCCGCCCCTGAGAACCGCGTCCAAGGTCGCAAAAGATTCCAGTTTCATCGTGATTCCCCGGCTTTCGCTTTATGTCAATCTTGTATGTCAATTTAGCCCACCACCCTTCCTTCGTCAATTTTTCTGATGAAGCGCATCACAAAATGTCACTTTTTCTTGGGTTGAGACTGCCCTACCATATCGCTACCGTCTGCAAAAGACAACCGCAATCCAAAGGAGACCAGACATGAGTACCCCGACATCCCCCCGTGCATGGCTACGCGAAAACCTGGAACGCGATAATTCCTGGATCCAGCCCCTATCGGAAGCGGAAGTCGCCGGCATCGATGCTGCCCTGGAGCACGCAAAGGCATCCGGCAAGAGCATGCTGGCGATGACGGTGGAGGATTTCCCCCTCAATGACACTGCGCTCGAAGCGCTGCGCCGCGCCATCGACGCCACGCAGACAGGCTACGGTCTTTGCCTCATGCGCGGATTTCCCGTCATGCGGTGGAGCGAGGACGATGCCCGCCTGGCTTACTGGGGCATCGGGTTGCACCTGGGTGTCGCTCGCACCCAGAACATGGCTAGCAGCATCATGTCCGATGTGCGCGACGAGGGCGGCAGCTATCGTACAAAGAATGGACGGGGCTACAACACGAATCTTGCGCTCGACTTCCACGTCGACTTTTGCGACGTCGTCGCGCTACTGTGCCGGCGCACCGCCAAATCGGGTGGCACCAGTCTGATCACCAGTTCGCTGGCAGTCGTTGCCGAAATCAGGCGTGTCCGGCCCGACTTGCTTTCAGTACTCGAGCAGCCGTTTTATTACAGCCTGCAAGGTGCCAACGCACCGGACGAGCCGCCTTACTACAAATGCCCGCTGACGGGAATGAAGGATGGACTACGGGCGTTCCGGACCAACCGTAAAAATATCATCGCCGCCCAACGGGATTTCCCGGAAGTGCCGCGCCTCACCACCCAACAGGTCGAACTGCTCGATCTGCTCGACAGTTTGTGGACCGACCCGCGCCTGTGCTACTCGATGCAACTCGAGGCCGGCGATCTGCAATTGTTGAACAATTACGTAATTGTCCACTCCCGCACCGATTTCGAAGACTTTTCGGAGCCGGACAAAAAACGGCATCTGCTGCGGCTCTGGTTGTCGCTGCCGCAGGCGCAGCCGCTGCCGGACGACTGGCTCGAAGCGTTCCGCGATATACGTCCAGGATCGGTTCGGGGAGGCAACCGCGGCAGCGGTATCACACCCGAATTCCTGGCCTACGAAAAGCGGGCAGCCCAGTACCACGGTATGCACAGCGTCTGGTAAGCCGCGCACCCTACCCACGCCCGGAGAAGCCCTCCGGGCATTCGTCTTTTGTAACACCACTTTATCAAAACAACAGCATAGAGCTGCGAGGAGATAGTAAATGAAGTTGTTCCCGATCCCTGCCCTCGGCAACCTGGCCGTCACTGCCACCCTCCTGTTTTGCATGAGCGCCGCCGCCCCGGCCGGCGCCCAGGACAAGGCAGCTTCGTATCCATCGAAGCCGATCCGCATCCTGGTCGGCTACGCCCCGGGCGGCGCAACCGATATCGTTGCCCGCGTCGTCGGACAGAAGCTTCACGAAGCATGGGGGCAGCCGGTGATCATCGAGAACAAGCCGGGTGCAAGCTCCAACATCGCTTCCGACCAGGCCGCACGTGCCGTGGCCGATGGTTACACCCTGCTGTTGGGAACAATCGCCAATGCGACCAACATGTCGGTCTATAAAAATCTGAATTACGACACGATGCGAAGCTTCGTGCCGATTACTCAGATCATGTCTGCACCAAGCATCCTGGTGGCATCGCCCTCCTTGCCTGTGAGCGACGTGAAAGGACTGATCGCCCTTGCCAGGGCAAAACCCGCGACGCTTTCGTTTGCTTCATCCGGGCAAGGCGGGACGCCGCACCTCGCAGGCGAATTGCTGAAAATGCGCGCCGGGATCGACATGCTGCATGTCCCATACAAAGGGGCGGCGCCGGCGCTGAACGATGTCCTGTCGGGTAACGTTTCGATAGGTTTCATGACCGCTCTGTCCGCACTGCCGCACATGCAAAGCGGGCGACTGAAGCCGCTCGCGGTGGCCAGCGACAAACGGCTGCCACAACTGCCGAATGTGCCGACGATGGCGGAGGCCGGGTTGCCTGACTTCGAGGTGAATTCATGGAGCGGACTGCTTGCGCCTGCCGGCACACCTCCCGAAATTGTCGCCAAGCTCAACCGGGAAGTCGTCAGAATCCTTGCCACGCCGGAGGTGAAAGCAAAATTCGACGCACAGGCGGCGGAAGCCGTCGGGGGCAGCCAGGAAAAATTCCGTAGCTATATCAAGGGTGAGATCGACAAGTGGGCCAGCGTTGTAAAGGCTTCTGGCGCTGCGATGGAATAAAGCGGCGTTACCGGCACAATCCGTTCTCAAGGCTGGTTGCTGCGCGGTGCGCGGTGCGCGGCAACCAGGAGGCGGCCAAGTCATTTACCGTCACAACCTTGCCGTCACAACCCGTTCGGACTCCTTGCGCTCATAGTTTTGTAAGCGTTAATCCCGCATGGGCCGCCTTCTCGCCCAATAAACGGTCAAGCGTTGCAAACTCTGTTACTCCGGCCTCAAGCGCCACCGAGAGATGCAAGGCGTCGCCTGCTCGCAGCCCATCCATCGACCGAATCAGGTGAGCGCCTTGTTCAAAAGCATGCCGGCTCACTGCGATCAGCCGCAGGCCCCCGACAAACGTTTCAAATGTGTTCTGCACGGCC
>JAQGMO010000149.1 GCA_028292315.1 Herminiimonas sp.
CAGCGTACGGCGTATGTTGCTGTGCGGGCAAGTCGAGATTTTGTTAGGCGCTCTTAGACCCTTTTCGACGATTTCAGCGGCTGCCTTGATGTTCAGGTTAAAACGAGACGTCGCCTTGTTCGGTTCCATGGCTGCTCTCTGGTGCTGGCGTATGTAATTTGAGTAATGTTCGACCGCCTGATTGTTTCATAAGCCGCACCGGGGGCTACCCCACTGTGCGCTTGGCTAAATTGCTGAACTGAATTGCAAGGGCGTCCTTAACATCCTTTCTACCTTGCATGCCGATAGGATCCACTCGGGCTAATTCAGAGGGCGTCATGTTAAGGCGCGACAAGAACGTGTTGACCAGCACTGCAAGAGTGCTATGAGTCCGATTGGCAGCAAGTTCGGATTCGGTTGCTGGCTGTGCCATGAGCTTGGCCTGTTCAAGCTCATGATCCATTGCGCCGAGCCATTGATAAATGTCGATTTTCTCCATGTCGAACAATTCCCGCAAATCCAATGGAGGATTTCCCAAGGCGTGTTGAAGGGTAGCCCTTGGTTCGTATCCCACGTTTTCCAAGATTCTGCTTTCCAGACTCGCGGATTCTCCCACCATTTCTGCAAATGTGAACATCAGTTCCACGGCCCGCTTGCTGTCCGCGGTCGCCGTTTTTCCCGGATTCAGGCCATATAAATTTCTCTCAAGATCAGGCAAGTGTTTTTTGTATACTTTGGTCGCAAGCGACTCAAGCGTACGCTTGATGACCTTGCTGGTCATCTCGCCTAACGTTTCCCCGGCCCTTGCGGCCCGGTCCGCCGTCGACGTTATCGCCCCGGCGCTACCGTCGGAGCTTGTGTTGTGATTCAGCGCGTCCAGCCCACTCATCAGCTGCGTTGGCGTCAGCACCTTCACTTCGTTGTGCAAACGTTTTCTGATCAAATCATTCGCTATGACAGGCGCGTCTTTCATATTGCGGATATCCATCTGGTCGAACCATTTCGCCATGCTATCGAGCTTATCTAGCCGGCCCGCATTTTCTTCCGGAGATAGCCCCGATCGGAGGCCATTCGCGAAATCGTCAAAATGAACCGACAAATCCTTCTCGGCTGTCTCCTTCTTCAGGACCGCATAGGCATTGAACAATGCGGACCCGGACGGCAGCTTTTCCGCGCGCTCGCTCAATCCGATCAATAGCTGATCCAGCTGGAGCGGCGAGAGATCCGCAATACGCGCTTCCCAAGCTGCGCGTATCGTCTCCACAGCCGAGGGCGCATCGTTGCTCGCGAAAGCCTTCGAGAGCGCGCTGATTTCCTGTGAAAACAGGTCTTCCACGCTATCAGCCGGAACCGCGGGCTGGCCCTTTAAAAGCCCCTGAACCTGTTCCGGCCTGCTATCCATTGCAACACCGGACAAGACTTCTGTCACGACTGCGTCGACCCGATGCCCAGTCTGCCTGTTTAAGGCGGCCGCCTTGAACGAATCCACAAATCTCGAAGCGCTAAACTTATCGTCCGTGAACTTTGCGCCGGGCATGTCAGCCGTGTTGAGCCACTCGGTCAAGGCCGATATTTCATTCGGCAACAGACCCGACACATGCTTTTCGAGTATCCGTGTCATCAGCGCATCCCTCAAGCTATCCGGCATCGCGGCGGCGGCCCGCAAGGCGCTTGCGTACGTCTTGCCAAGGCCCTCCTTGGGGGCACCCGCACTGCGGGGATCGATAAATCTGTCAAGGGTGGCGCCGAGTTCCGCAGTGAAGTCCTCGACGGCATGCCGCAACTGCAGGCGCCTGAACGACGCATCCGTTTTAAGTACAGGTTCAAAAACCCGGGCCAGCGCGCGGGTGAATCGTCCCCAGATTTCATGACTTGTTCTGGCGCGCGGTCGTCCAGTCTCCTGCGACTGTGCCCGGCGCCCATGAATATCGCCAAGCTCGGCACTGCGCGTCAAAACCTTGTCTATTATTCGTTCGGCCCTTTCACTAACACGGCCGATGTTCGATCCGAAATCCATTTTGACGCTCCTGTGCTGCCTGGACCGGTTCGCGTATCCCGCGCGAGCCGGTTGTATCGTGAAATGAATGCCTACCGATGGAATGCTGCTTTCAGCGCGGCATCTACATCGCAGACCGGCCCATCGCCGTCCGCAATAACACCGTTACAGGCCGGATCGCCGCGCAATCTCATCTTTGACCTTTTGCCTGAGCAGCTTGCGTTGGGCTTCATCCGGTTCGCTCTCGACCTGGGCGAAGAAGCGCAACAGATCAGAATTATCCAGAGTCCCCAGATCCTCCATATCGAACCAATTGCGCGATGCCGAGGCGCTGGCCTCAGCCAGCGCCTCGGCGGCTCTTTCCGCTCTCCTGTCAAGTCTGCTCCTGAGTCTCTCCCCACGGTCATCGAGAGCCGGCCAATCGGCATTGCGTATGCGAAGGTCCTTGAGCGCATCGGCGCTTAACAAGGCCAGGTCCGCTTCGTCATGCGCCATCTCGCGGTACCAGGCACGATATCCGGCGGTAGTTTGTCGCAAAGGGCGCGCATGAATTTCGCTTTCAATCATGCGGCCGATTTTTGTTTCCATATTGTTCGGATTCACGCTGAAATGCGCTGCAAGTTCGCCAAGCCCTGCCCGCAAATCCTGAAGTTGCGGCCCGGTCATGCCGGCAATATGCTTTTCCACGCTCTTTCTTATTTTTTCAACCAGCCTGTCATCGGTAGTCTTACTGCTCATTTTATCCGGGTACGCCTTGAGCAATAGCGCGTCAAGTGCAAAATTCTTTTCTTGAATTGATGCATGGGATGGAATACCCATCAGGGTATTCAGGGTACTTTCCACCTGATCCGGCAGTCTCGTCTCTTTCAGAACCTGACCAACAATTCCGCCAACTTCACGTCCTATATTGGCAAGCCGGGCGTTCGCGTCGCGCAGCGCTGCGCGATTCGAGCCCAACTTGCGGGCAAGCTCTTCCGTACTGTCGCCGGCATATTGTGCAGCCTCGTTAAGCATAGCCATACCTGCGGCCTGCTGATCTCGCTCGACCGCGGCCTGTTGTACAATAGCGTCGATAGATTTATTATTCGCCTGGGCAGGAGCTGCCTCCGCAGGGTGGGCTGCGGCGCTGGCGACCACCTTCATGATTGCATCAACCAGAGTTTTGGCATAGGGATACTGCTCCGCGGAGAGCGTGATCAATCCCTGCAATATGGACTTTCGCGTATCTTCCGGCAGACTGCGCCAGTGTTCGCCGACAGCCTGCTCGATCATCTCCTGCGCATTCGCAGGGTCGCCGCCACGTTTATCGATCCGTTTAGCAGAATCGACCAGCATGGCGAGCTGCTTTGTTGCTTCCTTGCCGCCGGCTTTGCTGCTTCCCGAATCGGCGAGGCTAGTCAGGGTCTTGCCGAGCTGGCGCGAATAATCTTGTACCGCATAGCGCAGGTGCAGGACCGCGCGTTGGTCTGGCGATGCGAACATGGGTTTGAAAAAACGGGATACCTGGCTCTTGAAGCGTGCCCAGCGCGTTGCAAGGGGAATTGCGCGAGGCTCGCCTGGCTCCGCGGCTGCTGCCTGGCGCAGGGCGATATAGCCAAGTTCATGCTCGCGCTTGAAGATCGGCGCATAGTCGGTTGCCACTGTAACGGACGGCGATGCGCTACGCTGGGGGGGGATGGAGATGGACATGGAATGGTTCCTGAGTATTTGGCGGCCTTACATATAGGTAACCATTCCCAAATAATTGTTCCAGTATTCCAGGCAGCCATCCGGGTCCATAGGCCGCAGTGCGGCAAACCGGCGTGCTGGAGCCCGCGCTGATGTTTTATGTCGCGGGACAGGTGGGCTCCGGAGAGGCGCCCGGTCGTTATTGACTTTAGTCCGGTCCGAGGAGCTTGTTCATTTCTAAATCAAGAGCGTTCTCATAAGCTAAGTGAATTTCAGCTTTTCGCGTACTCTCTTCCAGTTTCTTCAGCGCCATATCAATTTCCAGGTCGGTTTCGGGAACTTTGTCCAGTTCCAAATCAAAAACTTTTCCGAGTTCTGCTTCAATCTTAGCTCTACTCTGCTGCAGTTCAATTTCAACTCTGCTCTCCTGCAAACTCGCCTGCAGTCCGTTCATCGCTAATTCAACTTCTAAATCAGCTGCTAACTTCGCTTCTTCCCCGGTCATATTTTCCGGCGAGCTCGGTCCCTCATTGCTTATTGCATTAATCGCCGCGAATTTGATCATGGATACGAATGCCGTCAGGTTATCGTCGTTCTTTTCCTTTATCTCCAATTCAAATCTTACCTTCCGGTCCTCGGATATTGATCTATTACTGGGAAGCCCCGCAAGCCCGCCCATGACCAGCGGGGTAAGCAGAGTTTTAATCTGTTCCGGCGTCTTGCCTTTAATCATGGCCTTAATACTTCCACCGACCAGTTCCTTAAGCTGGAGCGGAGGGTCCACCAATCCGTCCTCACCGAATGCTTGCCTGCAGGATTTCTCAAGCTCACTCAATTGTTTGATTGCTGCCTGCTCCTGGCTTGAGCCCGATTCCAGGCGAAACCCGTTCTTCAGATTGGCCGTGAGATTACCCAGGTAAGTAGCGGTGTTCTCGCTAGCACTCCAGTAATTGAGTGCAGTAAACTGCATGGTAAATTTCGGAGGTTTGGCGAGCGCATGTTCGGCGAGCACATGCTTCAGTGCGTCACGCTTTTCACGGCTAAGGTCTCCCAAGTGGACGCTCAAGGCATCATAAGTCGTCTCCCGCAACCCATGGAAACCATTGTTGAAGATCACTTCCGCAGAATCCGTCATATCGCGGAGCAGGGACGACAACTGGCCGGCATCCTTGCGTGCTTCGACATCCTTGATTGGTATTTTCAGAAGGTTCAGAGAGACTTCCATTTTTTTAACGGCAGAAGGGGCTAGGCTCCCCAGCATATCGATCACTCTCGCCAGATCCGGAGCATCTCCAGCGCCGGAAACCATTTTTCTCATGGCCTGCTCAAGAAGTCGATGTGGATTGGCAAGGTCAATATCCGATCCGGCGGCAGCCAATTTAGCCGTCTGCATAACTTGCAGCTGGGACCTGGCAGCCAGGAGACTTAACATGTCCGATCGCGGCGATGTACCCTTTTCAAGGCACCGTATCGCGCCTTCCAGATGCCGCAACACGCTTTTCTCCGCCCAAGCTATCTTCATGTCGGTGCGCGCGGCTGCGGGCGTCCTCATCACTTCGATGCGGTGGGATACAAACCTTTTCATGCTCGCCCACGCGCCGGTATGGGTAGCGCGTGGCCGCTCCGCCTTGTCGGGTGTAACCGCACGATCCCCCACCGCGCCTTTTTTAGCGTCGAGGAGTTTGCCTACGGCTGGAGGGAGGTTTGTATTGCCTGAAATAGGTATCATGATCATTCCTACAAATACGCTTTCACTTATTCTAGTGACGCTTGTTATTCCGCCACTCATCCTCGCGCTGCCATTACTGACTCTTTTTGAGTAAAAGCTTGCCTCTCACGGCCTTCGTGCACTACAACATTTGCGGATCATCGGACAGTGATCATTCGGTAATCAGGCAGTATCTGCAGGAAGATGCTTTTTCGCCTCTGCCGCGATCCGGGCCAGAAAGCGTAGTGAAACGTCGTCGAGCAGGCCCTGCATGCCGTATTTTCGATTGCTGTCCTTGGTCAGACCCTCCAGTACATTCTTTGCATGCTGCAGCTTGCCGGTTGTCAGCGGATGGCTGCCTGTTGCCAGCGCATTGATGCTTGCGGCGATGAGAATATCGGCCTCGGCGTTTGGCAATTCATCGAAAATCCTCGCAAGCTGCGCGAATTTTTTGATTGCTTCGCCTTCCTGACCATAAATGGAAAAGCCGTGTTTCAGGCCCGCGCCAAGCTCGCCGAGCCGGGTCGCTAAGGATAAGCCCAAACTCCGGTACTGAATTGGCGCTGCATGAGCGTCGGTGTTCACCGGCTCAGGAAGCGCCTGCATCACTTGCGCCATGTGATCGTCGTCAATGCCGTCAAGAGAAAGTGCGCCGAGCTGATGCGCCGCTTCGGTTTTGATCATGGACATCAAGCGAATTGAAGACCTTCCGTTCAGCAGGCCTTCGAAGTGATTCATGTTCCCGGCTGTGGTTGACAAGCCCTCAAACAGTCTCTTAAGCGTTAGCGGTTTGCCGTCTGTAAAAGCGTCACCGCTTTCCGCCACGGCATTCATGGCTGCGGCGACCAGTGGTCTGACCATAGCGTCCGGAAAGCCCCCGAGCTGCGCCGCGAGCGAGTTGAATTTTTCGGCTGCACTTCGCTCGCCTGGCACGTCACCTTTCTCGTCTGGCACACCGGCAAAGCCGAATTTCAGGTTGGTGCCGAGTGCGCCGAGCTGAGCGGCCAGATCTTGTCCGAGTGCCTGGTATGCGACCTGGTCGACAGACGATCCTGCGGCGGCTGGCAGACCAGGTGCTCGCATCGGGGATCCAGTTTGCACAGCGCCGCTGTCCCCGAGCGCGAGTATGGCCAGCTGGTCTTGCGCCAAGGTTTGAATCAGGTGCAGGAAGTGCTTTGATGCGTAGTCAGGCAGCCCGTCTTCGAACGATTTGAAGTTTCCGCCATACTTTGACAGGCCCTGCAACATGACTATTGCCGTCTGCGGAGGATTGTCTATTGCTGAGGCATGCTCACCTTTTGCAAGCGCATTCATGCTCGCGGCCACCAATGCTCTGACCTCGGCAGGCGGGAGATTCTCGACCTGTGAAGCGAGCACGGCAAATTTTTCAGCTGCATTTTCTTCACTTACTTCATTGGAAAAACCGAATTGCAGCTTAGTGCCCAAGTTGCCCAGTTCGGTAGCCATGGCTTCCGTGAGAATGCGGTATTGAGCCGAATAGGTTTGAGCCAGGGGTACGGCCGGAACCGGGGCGGAAATCGGCGCCGGCAAATCAAGCGCTTCCGCCAGCAGGCCAATCTGTCTATTGCTGATGGCTGCCAACTGGCCGCTCAGTTCCGGGAAGCTTGTATGAATCTGCTTCCGCGCGGATTGCCCGATCTGCCGAAGCAAGAGTTGCATTTTGTTTTCAGGACACTAACTCGCT
>JAQGMO010000217.1 GCA_028292315.1 Herminiimonas sp.
CGATGCCGGATGCCCGTTTCCTGACGACCCATCTGCACGAATTGCTGACCTATCTGGGTCAGCGCGGCGTCGTCACGATACTGGTCGCCGTGCAGCAGGGAATGATCGGCGGCCAGATCACCACCGCGTTCGATGCCAGTTACCTGTCGGATAACGTGCTGCTGCTGCGCTATTTCGAATCGGCAGGCGAGGTCCGGCAGGCGGTCTCGGTTTTCAAAAAGCGGGGCAGTGCGCATGAGCGCACTATCCGGGAATTTTCCATTACGCCAAAAGGCGTTCAGGTCGGTCCGGTTTTGCGGCAGTTCAAGGGCATCCTGACAGGTGTGCCTACAACGGATGAATCCAGCGTTTCGGGGCGGGCTTAAATGACTCCTGACGATGCAACGGAGCGTCTGGAAAAACGGATCCTGCTTTACGCTCCGGTAGGAAAGGACGCAAAGATGGCGTCGACGGTGCTGGCCGGCACCGGCATCACGCCTTGCGCCTGCGAAGATTTTCCGGCGCTGCTGCGCGAAATTGAAATCGGCGCCGGTGCCGTACTCATCGTCGAAGAAGCGCTCAACGAAAGCGCGCTCGCACAGCTTGGCGAACGCATAGCGCGCCAGCCAAGCTGGTCGGATCTGCCGATCCTGGTGCTGACCCGCAACGGCGCCGACTCGGCCGGAGTGAACCGGGCCCTGGAAATGCTGGGAAACGTAACCTTGCTTGAGCGCCCAGTGCGCACCGCCACCCTGATCAGTACGCTGCGCTTTGCGTTGCGGGCGCGGATCAAGCAGTATCATGTACGGGAAGGCAACCGCCGCAAGGATGAATTTCTGGCCAGCCTGAGCCATGAGCTGCGTAATCCGCTGGCGCCGATCCGTACCTCGATGCATATCCTCAAACGCATGTATCCCGCGGCGTCCGGGGTGACGCAGCTGCGCGAAGTGGTGGAGCGGCAGGTGAGTCACCTGGCGCGGCTGGTGGACGATCTGCTTGACGTGGCGCGGATTACCAGCGGCAAGGTCGAATTGCAGCGGGAACGCGTCGCGCTTTCCGTGATCATCGCGAACGTGCAGGAAATCGTTGCGCCGCAAGTCGAAAGCAGCCGGCACCGGTTCGACGTGGTCCAGCCGCGCTTGCGCATCATGCTCGACGCCGATCCGGTTCGCCTGGTTCAGAGCCTTGCCAACGTAATCTCCAACGCACTCAAGTACACGCCGCCGCCGGGCAGGGTACTGCTTGATGTGCAGGTTAAAAATGAAAACGTTATTTTTACCGTGAAAGACAATGGCATCGGCATGGAGGCTTCCATGCTGTCCCACATATTCGAAATGTTTGCCCAGATTCCAGGCGCATCCGGCAGGTCGTCCGGCGGCCTCGGTATCGGCTTGAGCCTGGCGAAGCAATTTACAGAAATGCACGGCGGCGTGATCGAGGCAAAAAGCGCGGGACCGGGACAGGGAAGCGAATTCATTTTTACACTGCCGATCGTCGCGCCGCCGGACAATCCGGAGGACGATGGCTTCCAGCGGCGGGTCGAAGACCGTGGCATTTCGGCGCGCAATCGGCAGGTTGTGGTGGTCGACGACAACCGCGACGGCGCGGACATGCTGCATCGCTTGTTTGAAGCGGACGGCTTTACCGTGTTGACCGCATATGACGGGGTGGAAGCAGTCGAGACGGTTGGCAAATGCCATCCGGATATCGTGGTGATGGATATCGGGATGCCTGGCATGGATGGCTATGAAGCGGTGCGCCGCATCCGGCAGCAGCCTGGCGGGAAGGATATCCTGATTATTGCGCTCACCGGATGGGGACAAGAAGAAACCAGGCGGCTGGCGCAGGAAGCGGGGTTCGACCACCACATGGTAAAACCGGTCGATTTCGACGTATTGAAAAATTTTCTCGATCAACATATCTTTGATCGGGTAAGAAGTTAATGGAGCGGTATGCATGCGTCAGCATACTGCTGCGCCAGGATGATGCAGCGAAAGCCTCATCTGCGGCAATACGACGGGCGCGGCGCTTGCTTCTCAGCTTGCTTCTCAACCGCTATCGCCTCACTGGTTGAAACGCGCATTGCTGTCATTTGGAAAAGGAGATTATCGTGAGCACACCATCGAAAGGCCAGATGAATCCGGGCGATGACGCGCCGCCGGGCACGCCCGGGACTGGCGAGGATATCTGTCCCGATTGCAAAGGGACCGGAAAAATCGGTAATGCCGAATGCCAGACCTGCGGCGGTACCGGCAAGATCATTGAAGGCATAGGCGGCGCCTGAACGCCACCGGCCCTGCAACGTTACAGACGTTACAGGCCGGGACGGCTGGCGCCGGCAATGATGGAAGAGGGCGGCCCCGGGGCATCCGCAATCCGTTCAAGTCGATCCTCGAGCTCGCCGATATAGGCGGCCAGGGTATTGCCGCTTTGTTCGACGGCGGCAGCAAGCTCGCGCTCGGCCTGTTCCAGCCGGCCAAGCAGGGCAGTGTGCGACGCGGCGGACTGCGCGCTTAACCGTTGTAATTCCGCGGCTATGCTGTTTTGCAACGCGGTGATACGGGAGGCTTCCGCCTCGTCGGCAAGCTTGCGCTGCGCCTGCATTTCGCGTGCATGGTTGCGCGTTTCGAACAGCATGCTGGTCTGGAGATAAGTGGCGAACACGAGAAACAGGATGGCCACTAAAATAGTAAGCACGAGCATGATGACCCCGAGCGGTGCCTGCACCGTGGTCACAATTAGCGACAGCGTGGTCGGCGTGTTAAAGGCGGTCCAGTTCACAGCAGCGAACAAGCCGATTGCCGCCAGCACCACCAGTAATAGCAACGTGCGTTTTCTCATGATCGACTCCGTCAGGGAAGTTGAAAAGGGGGATTCCATGGGCCGGACCCTGATTGGCCGGCCTTGTTCAGAGTATCGCATGCCACATGCTGAAGCGGTTCCCGACTTGTAGCCGCATATCAAGGAAAATTTCTTAACAACCTCAGGGATTGACGATTGATTGCATTCAAAAATCTGCCGAATCTACCTCTACCTTATGAAATCATGCTGGCGGGATTGATTTTCCTGCTGGTCCTGGCGGCGCTTTATTTTCTAAAAGCGTTCGCATTGCGGCAGCTGCGGCGGATTGCCACTGGAAGCCGTTTCGAGTTTCTCGGCTATCCGGCACAAATCATCGATGCAACGGGCTTTCCCTTCCTCGCAGGCGTGGCCCTGCTGGCCGCACTAAGCCAGCTCGACTTGCCGGCGCGCTACGCGAAATGGCTGCACCATGCATGGATCATTGTCCTGATGTTCCAGCTCGCGGTGTGGGCAAATCGCGTCGTCTCGATACTGGTCGAGCGCGCATTCGAACGCCACCGCGCCACGGACCCGTCCGGCGCCACCCATCTGATGGTGCTTGGCCTGATCGCGCGCATCGTGCTCTGGTCCATGGCCGTCCTGATCACGCTTGACAATCTTGGCTTCAACATCACGACACTGGTGGCGAGCCTCGGCATCGGCGGCATTGCGGTGGCGCTCGCGGTCCAGAATATCCTCGGCGATATTTTTTCATCGATATCGATCGCCATGGATAAACCGTTCGTGATCGGCGACTTCATCGTGGTCGACGATTACATGGGGACGGTTGAATATGTGGGCCTGAAAACGACCCGTATTCGCAGCCTCGGCGGCGAACAGATTATTTTTTCCAACGCCGAACTGCTCAAGAACCGCATCAGGAATTTCAAGCGCATGCAGGAGCGGCGGGTGGTCTATGAATTTGGCATCGCATATGAAACGCCGATTGAACAGGTGGAGCAGATTCCACTGCTCGTGAAGCAGATCATAACGTCGAACGAGGCCGCGATCCGTTTTGACCGGGCACACTTCAAGGGCTACGGCGAGAGCGCATTGCTGTTCGAAGCGGTCTATTTCGTGCTCGATCCCGACTTCAACAAGCATATGGATATCCAGCAAGCCATCAACCTGGCGTTGCTGCGCGAATTCAGGAAACGTGGGGTTGCGTTCGCCTATCCATCGCGCACGGTGTTCCTGAACACGGCGCCGCAGCAGACCTTCAGCGAGAAAAAAGGCGGGACACCGCGGGTGGTTGTCATGAACGAGGCGTCGATGACGGAACATCAGGCGGACCGAAACGAACGGGCGATGGAATCGGGGTCGGCGCCACAGCGGACGTTGCGGACGCCGGATTGAGGACGTCGAGCTCGATGCCAAGCGTTGCCTCGAACCCGGTCCCGATCACCTGAAACTCCCATCCTTTCGGTCCTTTCGCCAGTTCGCCTCCGGTGTCATCGGCACGGTGCCGGGAGGCGAAGGTCTCGTCGGCATAGCTGAATAATTGCAACGGATCGGTGAGCAGCGCGCGGATATAGTATTGTTTTCGGAACACCACATTGTCGGAAAAACCAATGCCGAACAGGTCGCGCTCGCCGACGTAAAAATCGAGGCGCAACACCAGGTCCTTGGTCGTGATGCTGCTGTCCGCGAGGATGGAGGCGGTATCCAGCATGCCTTCCCAGATCATCCGGTCGGGCGCCGCCCAGTCGAATGCCGGATTGTCTTCCGACAAATCATCGGTGGCAAACGGTCCGTAGCAGTTTTCAGCTTCCGCGCTCTGGTGGAACAAGTCGAAATCAACGCGGCGCGGCTTGATCGACACGCCGAAAAAAAATTCGCTCTTGCCGAACAGGTCATGGCCGCGTTTGACGTGCGCATCGAGCAGCCACAGCCGCGCCCGCATGTTGCCGAAGAAAAAACGGGCCGCGATTTCAAACGACTCGCGTGACGTCACCAGGGAATCGAATCCGCCATGGCACTTGTGCACAAAGGTGCGCGGTGCGCCGGGAATCTGCGCATGAGCCTGCTTTACCAGGCCATCGCTGCGATTGTAATTGGTGCCGAATTCTTCCGTCACCGAAAACAGGCGGTTCAAAGCCGAGGCGGAACCAAGCGCGTAGCTGCGGTAATTCGTTCCGACCACCGTTAGCAGGCGGTCGATTGGAAAATGCCGGTGGAAGTTCAGGAACGACATCGGATCGCCGGGGTCTTTTTGCCTGGCCGGATTGAACATCTCGAGTTCTTGTTCAGGATCGATCCGCAGCCAGTTGCGTATGATTTGAAACGAAACGCCCTGGTGCGGCGTGCCGAGCGTGACGATCTTGTTGATGGCGTCCCGGGCCTGCCGCCCCAGCCGCGGATAGGCGACCTGCACCGCGTGCCGCGCCAACAGACCGCCCATCGAGTGGGCGATGATATTGACGTGCGGCTTGGGCCGGTTATTGAGCGCCGCCAGCTCCCGGATGAAATCGATCAGTCGCACCAGGGCATTGCCGTAGGCGTCGAAATTGCGGTCATTCAAATCATAATAGCGGAACACCCAGAGCGTGCGGCGCGGGTCTTTGACGGTGCGTACCAGGTGCAGCGCCATGGCCGGATCGAGCACCACCCGGTCGCCGGAAAAAAAGCGCTTGTCGAGGGCGGATAATTCCGGCGGTATATCGTCCGGGCTGTAGGCCGTCTCCTCGCTGTAGTAGCCGACCACGTTGGTGCCATCCTGATAGCCCCATTGCGACTTGAGGAAGCGCAGGATCAACCCTTCGTAAATATAATTTTCCCCGCGTTTTTGCGGATAGACCGTGCCGTCGTTGAAGCCCTGGTACGCGACCTTTCTTTCGTCGCCGACATCGAGTCCGCCGAAGCCGCGGATCAGAATGATCGGGGCGGGCTGGTTGCTTGCGGCGGCTGTCGATTCGGCTGGCATGACGGCGGCTTCAGCGCCAGCTTTCATCCACCACCGGTTTCGGCGCTTCGCCGCGCTCCTGGGCCAGCGTCGGATAATCGGTATATCCCTTGGCGCCGCCGCCGTAGTAGGTCGACGGATCGGGAAGATTGATGTGAGCGCCGATCCGGAAGCGCTCCGGCAAATCCGGGTTCGCGATGAATTCGCGGCCGAACGCGATCACATCCGCTTTGCCGTGGGCCAGCCAGGCCTCGGCAGTATCGCGATTGAATCCGCCCGCCAGCATCAGCGGACCATGAAATTTGCCGCGGATCAGCGCCAGCATCTCCAGTGCGGCGGGATCAGGCCTGGTTTGCTTTTCCACCGCCGCGGCGGCCGGATTGATCACATGCAGATAGCCGAGGCCGAAGTCGCTAAGCTTGTCCACGACATAGCTGAAGGTCGACTGCGGATCGTCGTCGCCGACATCGTTGAAGCTGCCCAGCGGCGACAGCCGCGTCCCGACGCGGTCCTTGCCCCAGACCTGGCTGACCGCCCGCACCACTTCCAGCAGCAGCCGGGCCCGGTTCTCGACCGGCCCGCCATACCGGTCGTTGCGCCGGTTGGCGCGCGGGCTGAGAAACTGATCGAGCAGGTAGCCGTTTGCGCCATGCACTTCGACGCCGTCGAAGCCGGCCTCCATCGCATTGGCGGCACCGCGTACATACTGTTGCACGAGGTAGGGTATCTCTTCCGCCAGCAGCGCGCGCGGCGTTTCGAACGGCACCATTTCGCCTTCGCCCTTTTCATTCTCGATGAAAGCCATGCCGGTCGGCTTGATGGCGGATGGCGCCACCGGCAGCATGCCGTCCGGCTGCAGCGCCGGATGCGAAATACGCCCGACATGCCACAGCTGCAGTATGATCCGGCCGCCGGCCGCATGCACCGCATCGGTCACGAGGCGCCAGCCCTCGACCTGCTCGCGGCTATGAATCCCGGGCGTCCAGGCATAACCCTGGCCTTGCATCGAGATCTGGGTGGCTTCGGCGATGATGACGGCGGCCGAGGAACGCTGCCGGTAATACAACGCGTTGAGCGCCGCCGGCACGTTGCCCGGCTGGCGCGCGCGCGAGCGGGTCAGAGGCGCCATTGCAATCCGGTGCGGCAGCCGGTAGCGTCCGAGCATGGCCGGTTCAAACAGGTTTTTCGGCGGCACTTGCGGCGCGCCTCGCGTACCTGATTCCGTATCCGGTTCAGGCAGAAGGGCGCTGGCGGCGCCTGATTCGGGCAAGGTAGTAACAGACATCATTTTGTTCTCGCGATGTTCGGTGTTGTTAGTGGTTTCACTGATGGCTCAGGACTAGTGGACTACCGGTTTCGACAGGGCATCGATCCGCGGCAATACTTCCTGTGCGAGTTCTTCCATGACCTCGGCCGGTGCGCGGGCGCCGTACTTAAAATTGAGAATCACGTGATTGACGCCGATCGCATGCAGCGTTTCCAGGAAGCGCAGCACGATTTTCCGGCCGCCGCGAAATCCCAGGTGGATCGGCACCGCATCCTGATCCGGGTCGTCGCTGAGGTCAAGATAGAACGACTGAACAAACGGCTTGAACACTCCCGGCGCCGCTGTTTCGACGGCCGCCCGCCAGTGCGATGCGACTTCGGCCTGCCGTTCCACGCCGCGCGGATAGGTGATCCAGCCGTCGGCGTTGGCGGCGATCCAGTCCATGCGCTGTCCGCTATGCCCGGTTACCAGCATCGGCAGGCGGCCGGCCGGTTTCGGCACCAGGTCCGCGTTGCCGTTCAATACGCCATAGGACGTCCGCAGTACCGGGAACCCGGTTTCGAGTGCGCTCCGCATTACGTGCATATTCTCGCGAAACAGGGTTGCGCGGGCTTCATAATCGATGCCGAACGCGGGGAATTCGACCGGCCGGTCGCCCGATGCGACCCCCAACACCAGGCGCTGTCCGGTAAGCCGGTCGAGCGAGGCGGAGGCCTTGGCGGTATGCAGCGGATGGCGCAGCGGAAGGACGATGGCGCCGGTGGCAAGTGCGATGCTGCCGGTATGCGCCGCTATCCAGCCGAGATACACCCAGGGGTCGTACACTTGCCCGACGTCGCCGAAATTCGGATCGCGCAACGGCACGTCGCGGAACCATAATGCCGCGAATCCCAGTTCCTCCGCGTGGCGCGCCAGCTTTTCCTGGTTTGCCATCGACGGCTGATCGCCCTTGAACGCTTCGATCGGGAAGAATATGCCGAGCGTGAGGCGGTGCGGCGCGAACATTTGATGAAAGCCGCGGCCGAAAAATTGCGGGGCGACGAGTTCGCCGTCGGTCAAATTGGCCATTGTCATTCCTTCCGCACAATGACGTCCGCGAACGCAACTGCGCCTATATTTGCCGGCAAGGACCGCCGACCGGTTTTCCTATCGTTCAATCCGATGGCGGAGCAATTCGTATGCCGCGATGCGCTCGCTGATGCGGCGGCGCGCCGGCCTGTTCATGGCCGGCAGTAAAAATTACGTTGATGCCGTAATTCTTACCGCTTGTGACGCCGCCCGATATACGGCAGGGTCGGGGGCCGGCGCTGGCATGTCTGTTGCGCGTGTTCGGCGAGTCCTGCTTCTGCGTGCGGCCGAAGTTGTAGCCCACTCGCCCATATCACGGAATCTTTTTTACCTAAGGAGATTATCGCTATGAATCAAATGCTTTTGAACTCGTGGTGGATGCTCGCCTTGCGCGGCGCCCTGGGCGTGCTGTTCGCGGTACTGGCAATTATGTGGCCCGGACTGACCCTGCTTGCGCTGGTCGGCCTGTTCGCCGCCTATGCGCTACTCACCGGGATAGTCTCCGTGGTCGCCGCCGTGAAAAATCGGAGACGGGCGGACGACTGGTGGGTAGCGCTTTTGATCGGATTGGTGGGCCTCGGCGCCGGCGTCATTGCCGTGCTCCATCCGGCGCTGACCGCATTGGTCCTGGTGCTGCTGATGGGTGCGAATGCATTGGTTACCGGTACGCTCGATATCGTCCTGGCGGTTCGGCTGCGCAAGAATATCCGAAACGAATGGATGCTGATATTTAGCGGTATTGCTTCGATAATATTTGGTGTTCTCGTATTCATGTTTCCGGAGGCGGGCGCGCTCGCCATGATCGCGCTGATCAGCCTGTATGCGTTCGCGACCGGTGTGCTGCTGCTGGCCGCGGCGTTCCGCGTGCGCAAGGAATCACGCCCCGCGGCGGCGGCGGCGCCGTCCGGCCTGGCCGACCGGCGCGTCACGGCCGACCGCCGCATGACGCCCGCGCACACTTGATCGTCAAGGATAGTCTTCACGGCAATCAAAAAACCCTCGGAAAAACGCCCGGCATCCCGGTTTCAGGCATGTAACCGAAAATCCCCGGCAATGAATTTCAACCACATACAGGAGTAATTACATGCGACCGGACAGCGATATCAAGAAGGACGTGGAGGACGAGCTTCGATGGGATCCGGATATTGATCCGATCGACATTGCGCTTGCCGTAAAGGATGGCGTCGTGACGCTGACCGGCTATGTGTCGAGCTATGCGCAAAAATATGAGGCCGAGAAAGACGCGAAGCGGATTGCCGGCGTGGTCGGCGTCGCAAACGACATCGAAGTGCGGCTGCCGGATGTCGATCAGAGGCCCGATCCGGATATTGCCCGCGACGTCGTCGCCGCGATCAGGAAAAAGCTGCCATTCTCCGCCGAGAACATCAAGGTCGTGGTGAGGGATGGCTGGGCAACGCTCGAAGGACAGGTCGAGTGGAATTATCAGAAAGAGCGGGCCGAGGAAGAGAGCCGCTGGGTAAAAGGAGTGAAAGGGGTTGCCAACCTGATCGATGTAAAACCGAGCATTGCCCCAAACGAGATCAAGCGCAAGATCGAAGAAGCGCTGAAGCGGCTGGCCGAGCTCGATGCCGATAACATCAAGGTCGAGACGCGCGACGGCGAGGTTGTGCTTGAAGGGACGGTGCACTCATGGTTCGAGCGCGAGGAAGCCGAACGCGCGGCGTGGTCGGCCCCGGGCGTGCGCAAGGTCGAGGACCGCATTGCCATCCGGCCGTGAGCGGGGCAACCGGGACACCACGGGGAAATTGGCGCAGGCGGAGCATGCAATGGCGGAACAAGCGGAAAACAGCAATGCCCCGGTGGTGAAAGTCTATGGCCGGCCCGGGACGGTCGAAGCATATATGATTCGCGACTTCCTGCACCGGTGCGATATTCCTTTTGAATGGATTCCGCTTAACAGTGACGAGGAAGCCCGCCGGCTGCCTGGTATCCAGGGTTTGAACGATTCGCGGCTGCCAGTATGCATTTTCCCGGATGGCATGCGGATGGAATGTCCGACCATACGCCAGGTTGTCGAAAAGCTCGGCTGGTTCGTCGAGCCGTCGCGCTCCGAATACGATGTCGCGGTATATGGAGCCGGGCCGGCCGGACTGAGCGCATCGGTATACGGCGCTTCCGACGGCCTCAGGACCATCCTGGTGGAGCGTTGGGCGCTCGGCGGGCAGGCCGGAAGCAGTTCAATAATAGAAAACTACCTGGGTTTTCCAGAGGGAATCAGCGGCGCCGACCTGGCTGATCGGGCACGCCGGCAGGCGCATAAGTTCGGCGTTGAGATCCTGCTTGCGCGGAAAGGCGTACGCGCTGAGTTTCCGCCAGGGAAAGGCATCGTTTACCTCGAGGATGGCACCCGCATCACATCGCATGCATCGATCTGCGCCACCGGCGTGGAATACCGCCGGCTTGGCCTGCCTGATGAAGACCGGTTTCTCGGCGCCGGCGTGTATTACGGCGCCGGCGCGAGTGAAGCGACATTCACCAGGGATGAAGATGTCACCATCGTCGGCGGCGGCAATTCGGCTGGACAGGCGGCGATGCATTTCGCGGGCTACGCCAGGCATATCACGATGGTGATTCGCGGTGACTCGTTGAAGGAAACGCTATCGCAATACCTGATCGACCGGATTTATTCATCGAAAAATATCGAGGTTCTGACGCATACCGAAGTCGTCGCACTGGAAGGAAAGCAGGCGCTCGAAGCGATCAGGCTGGCCGATCGCCGCAGCGGCGACGAGCGCACGGTCAAGACCCGGTGGCTGTTCATCTGCATCGGCGGAGTGCCGCAGACCGAATGGGCAACCGAAGTCGGTATCGTGCGCGACGAGGGCGGTTACCTGGTCACCGGGCCCGATTTGCTGCAGAGCGGCCAGCGTCCGCCAAGCTGGCCGCTGGACCGCGATCCGTTTTATCTTGAGACCAGCGTGCCCGGCGTATTTGCCGCCGGCGACGTGCGGCATGGATCGATCAAACGCTGTGCGGCCGCCGTCGGCGAAGGCGCCATGGCGGTTGCGCTCGCGCATCGATTTTTGGCGGCTTGCTGATTCCGTGGGGGCAAAATGCAACCTGAATGTACACATCTCGACCAGATCCGCGTTACCAGTTCGGATGTCCACGTATGCGAAGACTGCGTCCTGACCGGGGATGGCTGGGTCCACCTGCGCATGTGCCTGACATGCGGGCATGTCGGCTGCTGCGACTCGTCGCCCAACCGTCATGCCAGAAAACATTTCATGAAATCGAAGCATCCGCTGGTGCGTTCGCAGGAACCGGGGGAAAGCTGGACCTGGTGTTACGTGGATGAGACCGCGCCGGCGGAACTGCCTGAATAGCCGGCCCGGCGCAAGCGCGGCAGATAATAGTAAAATGAAGAATTCGTGCCGCGCCGGGCAAGCCTCGTTCCATCGCGTACTATTTATTGTAGGGAATCGCCGGCTCGCGCCATATCGGTCGGCCCGATGAACTTGCGCACCGGGAGCTTGCCTAAGTTTCAGGACTGCACCGGCCGGTCAATCTTCACTTTCGTCTATTTGCAGGGCTCCAATGAAATACAAGGATTATTATCAGGCCCTAGGCGTCGAACGCGGCGCCAGCGCCGATGAAATCAAGCAGGCGTATCGCAAGCTTGCGCATAAATATCATCCGGATATCACCAAGGATCCTAAAGGCGAAGAAAAATTCAAGGAAATCGCTGAAGCGTATTCAACCCTGAAAGACCCCGAAAAGCGCGAAGAATATGATAACCTGGGCCGGCGCCCCGCTGGACAGGGCTTCCAGCCGCCGCCTGACTGGCAACAACATTTCGGCACCGATGCGTCGGCTTTCGATGACGTGGATCTGTCCGATATCCTGTCCGCTTTCCGGCGCGGCAACGGCCGTTCCCGGGCCGCCGTTCCAGTCGCCGGGCAAGACTATGAAATATCGGTTCCGGTCACGCTCGAACAGATTTACAAGGGCGAGGAAATCGATGTCCGCGCCGAGTTGCCGGAGCCGGACGAACATGGCATGGTGCGCCGCGTGCCACGCACCTTCCGGGTCCGGGTTCCGAAGGGCGCCACCGATGGCCAGCGCCTGCGCCTGCCCGGCAAGGGCGGGCCCGGACGCCATGGCGGCAAACAGGGCGACCTGTATATTAAACTTGAGCTGCAGCCGCATCCATTGTTCAGGGTAAACGGGCGCGACCTGACCCTTGACCTTCCGCTGGCGCCGTGGGAAGCGGTAATCGGAGCCAAGGTGGAGACTCCGACCCTGGGCGGGCCGGTCGAACTCGATATCAAGCCGGGCACGACCGCCGGACGCAGGCTGCGACTGCCCAAGCGCGGCATGCCGACCGCCGATGGCGGCGCCGGCGATCTGTATGTCGTCGTGATCATCGATGTGCCGAAGACGGTCAATGCGCGCGAGCGCGAATTGTATGAAGAGCTCGCGAAAGTGTCGGACTTCAATCCGCGCCGCCACTTTTCATAAGGAGCGAAATAAATGAATGCCCTCGTCACCGAGTCGATCTGGCTGAATGACACGGGGATTTGCTCGTCGAAGGATCTCGCTGAGTTGTCCGGGCTGTCGATCCGCGAGGTCGAAGAGTTGATTGAGAACGGTGTCATTGCACCGGTGGACGAGCGGTCCAGGCCAGAATCTTTTCCGCTTGAATATGTGATAACGGTACGTACCGCGCGCAGACTGCGCGACGATTTCGAACTCGATCCGCACGGCGTTGCGCTGGCGCTGGCGCTTCTGCGCCGGATCGATCAGCTCGAATCGGAATTGAAGGCCCTGGATATCCGGCGCGCGCGGGATATCTGAGGGCAATTTAGAGAGGAATTTTCATGAGCGACTCACTTCACGTCGTCTGTCCGCATTGTGACGCGACCAATCGCGTCCCGCCGGACCGGCTGAAAGAGCAACCGACCTGCGGCAAATGCGCCAGGGTCTTATTTACAGGACATCCGGTTGAACTTGATAGCGCCCGCTTCATGAAGCACATTACGCGCAATGACATACCGGTGCTTGTGGATTTCTGGGCGCCGTGGTGTGGACCATGCCGCATGATGGCGCCGGCATTCGAAGAGGCTGCCAGAATGCTCGAGCCGGAGATGCGGGTGGTTAAGCTCGATACCGAAGCGGCCCAGGACATTGCGGCCCGGTACACTATCCGAAGCATTCCCACCCTGGCACTGTTCAGCAAGGGTGGCGAAGTCGGCCGCCAGGCCGGCGCGATGGATGCGCCGCGGATCGTGGCCTGGGCGCACGCAACGGCGAATGCGATCGCGTAAGAGGCGCGCTCCACGGCGAACTATCCTACGGACTATCCGGCGGACTATACGAATATAATAGCTGCGGATATATTCGTCCGCGATGGTCATTATTGAAAGAATTCAGCCGTGCCACAATCGACAAAGTTGCCAAGTTTGTTTATTCCTCATGGCGGCGGTCCGTGTTTTTTCATGGACTGGCCCCAGCAGCCCCATATGTGGGACCGGATGGCTGATTTTCTCAGGCATTTGAATGATTTTGCGGGCCAGCGTCCAAAGGCTGTGCTTGTCATTTCCGGTCATTGGATCGAAGACGAATTCAGCGTCACGACCAATCCGGCGCCACCGCTGATTTATGACTATCACGGTTTTCCGCCGCATACCTATGAGCTGAAATATCCGGCTCCGGGCGACCCCGCGCTGGCACAGCGGGTACGGGACCTTCTCGGCGAGGCCGGCATGGCTACGCGGGCGGATGCGCAGCGCGGTTTCGATCACGGCGTCTTTATTCCCTTCAAGCTGATTTATCCGGATGCAGATATACCGGTCGTGCAGCTTTCCCTGAAAACCGGGCTCGACCCGGCCGAACACCTGCGGGCCGGAAAGGCATTGCAGGTCTTACGCGAGGAGGGGGTGCTGATTGTCGGCAGCGGCATGAGCTTCCACAACATGCGTGGATTTACCCCGGCATTCACCGAGGCCTCGAAGCGCTTCGACGACTGGCTGGCGGAGACGGTCGCCGCGCCTGACCCGAAAGTGCGCGAGCAATTGCTGGTTGAATGGGACAAGGCGCCGGATGCCAGGCAATCCCAGCCGCATCCGGACCATTTGCTGCCACTGATGGTGGCGGCCGGCGCCGGCGGCGAAGATCACGGCCGCAAGATTTATGAAGACCAGGTAATGAATGTGGTCGTTTCGGCGCATGCCTTCGGGTGAGCGCCGGTTTTTGATTGACTGAGAAGCGTTGCATGCGTTGCAGAGTTACCCCCGTCGGCCTGATCATATTA
>JAQGMO010000234.1 GCA_028292315.1 Herminiimonas sp.
GTTGTTCGGGTTATAGGTCGGCAGGTTCGCGAGCGCGAGCACTTCGCCGGTCTTGACGTCGAGCACGACGATGCCGCCGGCCTTGGCCTTGTTCCGGTCCACCGCTTCCTTGAGTTGCGAAAAGGCGATGTACTGGATCTTGCTGTCGATCGATAACGTGAGGTCCTTGCCGTCATGCGGCATCTGGATCGATCCGATATCCTCTACGATGCGGCCGAGACGATCCTTGATAACGCGGCGGCTGCCGGTCGTGCCGGCCAGGTTCTTTTGCGACGCAAGCTCCATGCCGTCCTGGCCGGCGTCTTCGACATTGGTAAAGCCGACCACGTGCGCCATGACCTCGCCTTCCGGGTAAAAGCGCTTGTATTCCTTGCGGGTTTCGATGCCGGCAATTTTCAGCTTGGTGATCTTGTCGACGGTTTCCTGTTCGACCTGGCGTTTCAGATATACGAAATTGCGATCGGAATCGAGCTTTTTGTACAGATCGCGCTCGCCCATCTCAAGCAGTTTCGCCAGCTCGCGCAGCTTGTCCTTCGGCGCTTCCAGCACATCGTCGGGAATTGCCCAGATCGCCTTGACCGGCAGCGACGATGCCAGGACATTGCCGTTGCGGTCGGTGATCTTTCCGCGCGTGGCAGGCAGTTCAAGGGTGCGCGCATAGCGTGAGGCGCCCTGCTTTTGCAGGAATTCATTCGAGATCCCCTGCAGCCACAATGCCCGTCCGGCCAGCGCGAGAAAAGCGGCGAACAGGACAAACAGCACGACACGCGAGCGCCATGCAGGCAGCTTCACGGCCAGTATCGGGCTGGTGGAGAATCGTAAACCTTTGGCACCGGCCGTGCGTGGCGTGCTGCGCGTCATTTGTCCCCCGCTGTCAGATATTGGGTGCGCGCCGGCGTCAGCGCGATCATGTTCAGATCGCGCCGCGCATTGGCTTCAATACGCGCATGCTTGCCAAGCGTGGATTGGTCCAGTTGCAGTTGCGCCCATTCGATATCGAGCTGCCGCGCCAGCGACTGCGCCCGCTCAAGTTCGATAAAGAGCCGGCGCGCCTGGTACTGCGCATTCACCAGCGACAATGCGCTGACCACGAGGATAGCGGTTAGCACAATATTGAAACGCCCGCTCATTGGGTCATCCCGGCTGGCATCAGTCGCTCGGCCACGCGCATGACGGCCGAGCGGGAGCGCGGATTGCCCGCGATCTCGGCTGCGGTCGGTTTCATTTTCGCCAGCAGCTTCATTTCAGGCTGCGGCAAATCAACCGCGCGAATTGGGAGACGCCGATGGGGCTGCGGCACATGGGCCTTCGAAGCCATGAACTGCTTGACGATGCGATCTTCCAGCGAGTGAAAGCTGATCACAACCATTCTCCCATGTGGGCCCAGACGTCTGAATGCGCCGGTTAACCCTATTTCGAGTTCTTCAAGCTCCTGATTGATGAAAATCCGGATAGCCTGAAAGGTGCGAGTGGCCGGGTCTTTACCTTTCTCGCGGGTTTTAACGGCGCCTGCCACGATCTCGGCAAGCTGCAGTGTGCGCGAAATTGGCCTGATTGCCCGGCTAGCAGCAATCGCCTTTGCAATCTGAAAAGCAAACCGTTCTTCTCCATAATTCCGTATCACTTTCTCGATGTTCTGTTCAGTTTCCGTTGCCAGCCACTGGGCCGCCGACATCCCGCGCGTGCTATCCATGCGCATGTCCAGCGGACCATCCGCGCGAAAACTGAATCCGCGCGCCGCCTCGTCGACTTGCGGCGAGGAGATGCCCAGATCCAGCAATACGCCGGCAATCCGGTCAATCCCGCGTTCGGCCAGCGCCTGTTCCATCGTCGCAAAACTGTCATGCACGACTTCGAAGCGCCGGTCCGCATCGGCGATCGCCTGCGCAGCGGCAATCGCTTGCGGGTCCTTGTCAAACGCAATCAGGCGGCCATCGGCACTCAGGCGTTCCAGGATTTTCCGGCTATGGCCGCCACGTCCAAACGTACCGTCTACAAAAATTCCATCCGCGCGCTCGCCCTCGATCGCAAGCGCATCTACTGCTTCATCCAGCAGCACCGTACGGTGCTGCAACTCTGGCACCGGTTCTAAAGTCATCACGGGCCGTCAAAAAGAAAAACTGTTTAAAACATCGGGCATACCGCCCGCTATCGCTTGCGCCTCGCTTTCGGCCAGCCTTGCCGCATCCCAGATTTCAAAATGGCTTCCCATACCGAGCAGCATGACGTCGCGGGTTATTTCGACTGCGCTGCGCAGCTCGGGGGCAATCAGGATACGGCCCGCGGAATCCATTTCCACGTCCGATGCATTACCGAGAAAAATGCGCTGCCAGGCGCGCGCCGACATCGGCCACGCGGCGATTTGCTCTCGGTGGGCTTCCCATACCGGGCGCGGAAACAGCAACAGGCATCCATGCGGATGTTTGGTGAGCGTGACTCGCCCTTCGCACTGAACAGCCAGTGCGTCGCGATGCTTGGCAGGAATCGACATCCTGCCCTTTGCATCGAGATTTAACGCGGACGCGCCTTGAAACACCCTGGAGATCCTCTTGCTTTTGGTTTTGTGTTGAAGCTTTTGCGAGCGGTGTCTGCGAGGTTTGCACTGAAATTTCCCCCACAAAAAAACACTTTTTCACACTGTTGCCCACTTTAGTGGAAGCGCTATTTGCGGTCAAGGAATATTCGATGTGTATAAGTGGTAATTTTCTAATGAAGTCAATGACTTAGCGCGTTTCATTCAACCAATGTATTTTACAGAATTCCTTGATAAATTAAGTACTTATGGAAGAATCCAAACAATTGACCTTACATATACACATGTGTTTGCTTAATTTTTAAGCTGAACGAAGGATTTAAATTCATGTTGTGAAATGGGGAATCGGCTTAAGAGAGGTAAAAACGAGACAAAAAATATTGATTGAAATCGGGGAACCGATAAGTTGCAGCAAGCTGGCGATGTGCTGTTCGGCCGCGTGACTCGCCGCGATCCGCGCAGGCGCTACAACAACGTTATTTGTATCAATATTAAATTAATCAATATTTGCAACGGTCGGCCCGAAGCCGGCTGGTACGCTCGATAATTGGCTTCAACCCAAGCCACATGCGGGCGGAACGAGACCAGGCAGCCCTGCTGGGTCAGGCGCCCTGTTTCAAGCAGCCCTGTTCCGCGCCGGCGCCATGGCGCCCGCCCTGGTTTCCGGTGCCTGCGCGCCAGCTTCCGAACTGATCCCGTCCGGCAAAAACCCGCCGGCCTGATTACTCCACAGCCGGTAATACGCACCTTGGCGCGCCAGCAGTTCCGCGTGGGTTCCATCTTCCACGATGCGTCCGTGGTCAAACACAAGGATGCGGTCCAGGTGCGCAATCGTCGAAAGCCGGTGCGCGACGACGACGACGGTCTTGCCTTTCATTTCAATGTCCAGCGTTTCCTGGATCGCCTTTTCCGTAATCGAATCGAGGCTGGAGGTCGCTTCATCAAGAATCAGGACCGGCGCATTCTTCAGGATCACGCGCGCAATCGCAATACGCTGCCGCTGACCGCCGGACAGCTTGATGCCGCGCTCTCCCACCATTGAGTGGTATTGCTCCCTTATCTGTTCGATGAACTCATGGGCATACGCCTTCTTCGCGGCCTCGATGACTTCCGCATCGCCGGCATCGAGCCGCCCATAGCGGATATTGTCCATCAGCGTACGATGGAACAGGCTCGGGTCCTGCGGTATCAGGCTGAGTTGCGCATGCAGCGCATCTTGCGTAAGGTCGCGAATATCGACGCCATCGATCAGAATCTGCCCGCCCTGCGCATCGTGGAGCCGCAGGATCAGGCTGACGAAAGTCGATTTGCCGGAACCGGAAAATCCGACCAGCCCGACCCGCTGGCCCGCTTCGATCGTGACGTTGAGACCCTCAAAAACTTTTTTATCCGCCGTATAGCCGAAATCGAGTTCGCGGAATTCGATTTTTCCATGCCGGATCGGCGGCGCAATCGCACCGGGCGCATCAACCAGGTCATGCGGCCGGATGATCGTGTCGACGCCGTTGGCGACGTTGCCGATGTATTCGAAAAAATCCAGGAAGCGACGGCTCAGGTTGCGCGCCTCGTTGATGATCAGCAGCGCCAGGCTGACCGCCATCACAAACTCGCCGACGCCGATCTGTCCCTGCCCCCATAAGGTCAACGCGTAATACAGGACGCCGGCCTTGAGCACGGCAGCCGCGGTGAACTGGAACCAGCGCACCCGCTCGTTATAGCCGTTCGACCGGCGGATTGCCTTCATCTCGCTGCTGAACGCCTGTTCCAGCAACTCGCGTTCGAAGCCGAGACGGGCGAACAGGCGCACGCTGACCAGGTTGGTGACCGAGTCGACCACCTTGCCGGTTGTTTCGCTGCGGGCCGCCGCCGCCTTGAGCGCATGGGGCTGGCAGCGGCGGGCCAGCAGATATGAAATGCCGATGAACAGCGCCGCCCATACGGAAACGAAGATTGCCAGGTGAGCGTGCGCATTGGCAAGCAGGACGATGGAAACGGTGAATACGATCACGACCGGCCAGAATTCGGTAATGAGAGACCAGATCGTGGCCGTAACCCCGGTCGCGGTGTCGCTGATCCGGTGCGCCAGCGCGCCGGCGAAATTACTGCTGAAATAGCGGAATGAATGATGCTGCAGATAGTGATAGACGGCGCGCGTCACATTCTGCCGCTGTTGCGGACCGAGCCGGATCTGGATGCCGCCGGAAATGCGGCCGCACAGCACCTCGCCCACGCACAGCAAAACGAACAGCAGCAGCGGTGCATGCAGGCTTGCCACCACCGCCGCCGAATGCGCCGGTGCGGCGGTCACGCCCTTGATGATTTTTCCAAGCGCGTAAGGAAGCAGGATGCCGCAGGTTGCGTGCGCGGTTTCGAACAGCACCATCACCAGATATAACCAGCGATAGCGCACGACAAAATACCAGACGAAGCGGAACGGCGTCGTCGGCAGAACGGGTGCGCCCGGGGCGCGTTGCATATCCGGTGTCCGGGTCATGTCGGCGGAATTATCCTTGGCGGCTTGTGCCTGATTTTACGTCGGTTATCAGGTCCGATCGACCAGCCGCCGGTTGGTCGGTGCCCGAAGCTGCCGGGGGCCGGCCTGCAGGGGAACCGGCGGCGGCGGGAAAACGATCCATCCTGCGCAGCACCGGAAAGCGCCAGGCCCAGATCGCAGCGACGCCCAGTGTCGCCATGCCGCCCAGGATCAGCGCCGGGGTCAGGCCGAACCAGCCGGCCGTTACCCCCGACTCGAACTCGCCCAGTTCATTTGACGCTCCGATGAACACGGCATTGACAGCACTGACGCGGCCGCGGATTTCATCGGGCGTTTCGAATTGCACCAGCAGATGCCTGATGTATACGCTCACCATGTCGCCCGCTCCCATCAGCAGCAGCGCCGCGAACGATAGCGGAAACAGTGTGGAGGTGCCAAGCACGATTGTCCCGGCGCCGAATACCGCTACGCCACCGAACATCCACCGTCCGACGTGCCGTGAAATCGGCCAGAATGCCAATGTCACCGATGTCAGCGCCGCGCCGACTCCGGGCGCCGTGCGCAGGAAGCCGAGGCCGGTCGGGCCGACCTGCAAGACATCATGCGCGTAGGCCGGCAACAGCGCGGTGGCGCCGCCAAAAAGGACCGCGAACAAATCAAGCGAAATCGCACCCAGCACCACCGGCCGCGACCATACGAAGCGCAGACCTTCCAGCATATGGTGCAGGCTGGCGGGTTTGCGGTTGGTCGCCTGCGGGCTGGCGGATGTCTGCGCCATCAGCAGCACCGAGACCGAGAGCAAGGCGGCGACAATGATGTACACCACCTTCGGGCCGGCGATATATAACAGGCCGCCCAGTATCGGGCCGGTGATCACTGCGACATGAAATGATGACGAGCTCAGCGCGACCGCTTTCCTGAAGCTGTCAGGCGGCACCAGGTTGATCAGGATAGCCTGGCTTGCCGGCATCATGAATGCGCGCGCGCTGCCAAACAGCACCAGTACCGCAAACACCGGCCAGACCGCCTTCAGACCACTGTAGGTAAACGCCAGCAACAGCAGGCCGCAAGTCAATTGCGCCAGGAAGCAGAGGAGGATGATATTGCGCCGGTTGTAGCGGTCGGCGGCATGGCCTGCAATCAGGATCAGCACCAGGAAAGGCGCAAACTGCGCCAGGCCGATCAGGCCCAGGTCGAACAGGCTGCCGGTCATTTCATATACTTGCCAGCCGATTGCGACGCTTTGCATTTGTATGGCCAGCGTCGACAGCACGCGGGCTGATAAATACAGGGTGAAATTCCGGTGTCGCAGTAAACCGAATCCGTTGGCAGGTAATGAAGACATCAAAGGCTTCCGCGAAAAAATGACATGAACACGACGGAATGGCGCAACAGGACATGCGCTTCCGCGGCGGGCCGAGCCCGCCCGGTTCATCCGTATTGCGCGACCACTGCCGCCCGCCGCAAAATGCCGGACGCTGAACAAGCGGGATGAAATGCCGGCGGACTGGCAGCTGATGGTGCG
>JAQGMO010000307.1 GCA_028292315.1 Herminiimonas sp.
ACTGCCTTTTTTGTTGGCACTAGTGGAAGTTTCGACAACTATCAGTAATTTAAGTTTTGCTAGATGCAGCTGGAACACCTGCTTTTTCTTTCTCCTGAGTTACAAGCCAGATCCCGTAACAAACGAAAATCAGAGCAAGGGCGTTTTTCCACTCTAGAATATTTTCATTAAGAAAGATTGCAGAGAGCATGCTGCCAAAAACCGGAATAAGAAAATTGAATACTGCCACAACGCTAACGCGATTGTATTTGAGCAAGATGCTCCATAATCCAAATGCCGCGGAGGAACACAGGATCAGGTAAACCAGCATGCTGGTGGAAGCGGCGGTGAAATTGGTCAGTTCACCGCCGGTGGCGTAGCCCGCAACCGTCAATGCCAGCCCGCCGATGCTCAACTGGTAGCCGGTCATTACGATCGAATCCATCTTTTGGGAAAGCCGTTTGCCATAAATCGAAGCGGCGGAAAAAATGAAGGACGTCATTACGATCGACCCGTCGCCAAGCAGGGTGAAATCGAAATCGCGCAAGTCTTTGGAAAAATTAATGATGACGACTCCGGCAAAGCCGATCAGGCAACCGAGCGTGCGGCCTGTGCTCAATCGATCATTGCGGTAAATCACATGCGCAAGCAGCACGCTGAAAAAAGTGCTGGTGGCATTCAGGATCGAACCTTTGACGCCGGTCGTATAAGCCAGGCCGATATAGAAAAAGGCATATTGCAGCGCGGTCTGGGTCAGGCCCAACAGGCCCAGCTCGCCGAGATTTTTCACACTGAGGCCGCCGAGCGGCTTGTTCATGGCGGCGGCGATCAGTAACAGGAGCAGGCCAGAAATGAAAAAGCGCACTCCGGCAAACACGAGCTTGCCCGGAATGTCGTGCGCCGCAATCTCGAACAATGCATAGCCGTTCTTGATCGCGGGGAAGGCGCTGCCCCATAACAGGCAGCATAGGACCGCAAGACTGACGACGATTTTTCGGTTGGTGAAAAAATCCTGGCTGTTCAAGCCTGCCCGCTTTCGGCGAGCTTGCGATCGGTCCGTTGCTGAATCAGGTCACGCAATGCGATGCCGGCCTGGTGGCGGTCCCAGACATTGCCGAGGCTGCCATCGCGCAACGCGGCCTTGCGCACCTTGTTGGTCGGCGTGCGCGGCAGCGCGTCGATCAGCTGTATGTAGCGCGGCACCATGTAATGCGGCAGACGTTCAGCGAGAAAGCCGAGCAATTCTTCCATCGAGAGCGTCGCGCCTGCGACCGGCACCACTACCAGCTTGACATCGTCATCCGAAGAATATTCCGAGGGCACGCCCACTGCCGCGCATTCCCGGACCTGCGGGAATTCCGCCGCCACGCATTCAATGTCGTATGACGATACATTCTCGGCGCGCCTGCGGATGCGATCACGCAAACGATCGACAAAATAGACATAACCGTCGGTATCCATGTAGCCGCTGTCGCCGGTATGGAACCAGAAATTGCGCCAGGCCTCGGCTGTTGCTTCCGGCATGCCGAAGTAGCCTTGCATCATGGTCCATGGCAATTTTGGCCGGACCAGGAACTCGCCGACCGTACCAGCCGGCACTTCCATATCGGTCTCGGGATCGACTATCCGGAACTCATAGGTATCGGACAGCAGCTTGCCGCAGGAGCCGGGCCGCAGCGGTTCGTCCAGCCGGTTCCAGAGTGGTATGTTCACTTCCGTCATGCCCCATACTTCGAGACCGCGCACGCCGAAGCGGCGTTCGAATCGTTCGGCTATGTGTTTCGGGAATGGCGACGTCGCAAACCGCCTGAGTGGATTGTCCGCATCATCGGGCCGCTCGGGCTGCGCAAAAATCATTTCGAGCATCGGACCGTGGGCCAGCGAAACGGTCGCGCCGCATTGGCGTATGCGCGCGAGCCACTGTTCAGCGCTGAATGTGCGATCAAGGCACACCTGGGCGCCGGCCAGCAGCGCCGCGTACACCACGCAATAGCGCGGCGACATATGAAACAGTGGATGAAACGTATAGTAAATATCGTCGCCGGTCACCTGCAAACCTTCGGCCGCCTCCTTCGACAACAGGTAGGCCTGCGCCTGCGGGATCATCACGCCCTTGGCCGGGCCCGAGGTGCCCGAGGTGAAAATAATGGAGGCCAGGTCACGCGGCTTTGCTTCGTCCGACGGCGGCTCGTCCCCCTCGCCGTCAGCCTCGTCCAGCGCCGCGATAGTCAGCCGGCCGAAGCGGACCGCTGCCGATGACGGCGCGCCGCTCGCTGAAAAATGCAGCACCCGCTGCAGGCCGGGCACCGCGTCTTCGCTGGCGGCGAGCACATCGAGCAGCTTGTCTTCGATCAGGATGAGGCCGGCACCTGCAGTATTGATCGCGTGCTCCAGCGTGCGCCCGCGGTAGGCGGTGTTGATCGTGACATCGGTTGCGCCGAGCAGGTTCAATGCGAACCAGCAGCGCAGCAATGTCAGACAGTTGGCCCCCATCACCACCACGCGGTCGCCAGCCTTGACATCCTGGCGGCGCAATACCCGGGCCAGCTGAACCGTCTGGTCCCGCATCTGCGCAAAGCTCACGGCCGCGCCTTCGACCATGCGTATGTATGGCGCATCCGGCGTCAGCCGTGCGCGCGCCGCGAGCGCTGCACCGAGAGTCCATTTTTCCTGCGGCAACTGGATCATCATGTTTCTTGAAAATTCCTTCTAAATGATGGTGCACACATGCCGGCGCTGGCCGTCAGGCTTATGCCGGCGCTTACAGAGCTGAATTACAGGCCCAGCCGTGCACGCAACTCGGCCGCGGCCTGCAGGAAGAATCCCTGGCCATACAAGGCAGTACCGAAGGGCACGCCGGGACCGCCCGGTGGAACCTGAACGCCGGGCACCGCGCCGTCGGGCTCGACCGATCCGGCAACGATGCGGAATGCACGTTCCGCGCGTTCCATGTAACCGTCGTCGAGCCAGCCCTGGTTGACGGCGCGCGCCGCGTAGTAGGCGAACATGAGCGTCCCAGATGCTTCGAACTTGGCATTCTCGTCATCCAGGATGTTGTGAAAGAAGCCGGACCGGTCCTGATGCGACGCGATCGCGCCGATGGTGCGGCGTCCGAGCTCCTTCAATGATTCGGCGCGCGGGTGATCCGGAATTTCGGCGAGCATATCCACCAGGCAGGCGTTCAGCCAGCCATTTCCGCGGCACCAGAAGGTCGATTGCAGGTACTGATCCGGCGTCTCGCGCCAGGCATGGCGGGCCAGATTGTTATCGGTGTCGAGCAGGTGGTGGACATTCACATCCAGTTGCAGAAATGCTTCGTCGATCAGCGACTGGTCACCGGTGATCTTGCCAAGCTTCACGAGGAATGGGCACATCATGTAAGTGAAATCTATCCACAGCTCCGGCCCTTCCTTGCGCACCCAGAATCCGCCGCGCCGGGTACGCGGCCCGGCCAGGAGGGCGTCGGCCTGGCGCCGCGCAGCCTCGAGCAGACGTTCCTCGCCATCGCGCTCGTAGTAGCTCAGAACGCAATAGCCGAGCGCAGACGAGAGCGTCGCTGTCGGCGTGAAAACGGGGGCATGGCCGTTCGGCAGTTCGAGCCGCTCGTCGTAGCTCAGGTAGCCGCGCGACGACTGAACGTCGACTGCGCGTTCCACCCATTTCCTGGCGCCGCCGACGGCTTGCTGGTCGTCCCACATGAGAATGCCGGTGATGGCGGGCGCCTTTTCCCAGACGTCGCGCTCGTAGGGATGGGCAAGCGTGTAATCGGTGACCAGTTTGACGAGCTGCTTCAGGTTTTGCTCTGGCATCTTGTCTCCTCGTATTGGCTTCCTGTAGCGGAAGGCGCGATTTTTTTATGTCCGAAATCTGTGTCGTTTCGTTCTGTTCGCCATAATACCATCCACATAATTTGTTGGCAGTCAGGCGCTGACACCGGCAACACTGAGCAGTTTCGACCATGCGGTGCGAGCCGTGGCTTGATTTTTACGCCGCCTGTCGACTGCCGTTGCGAGGCGGCGCCACCGGCGCGGCCGGCGGATTGAGCGCGGCAAGCAGAGCCGCCTCCTTTTCTTTCGCCAGCTTCAGGTTGCGCTCCTTGATATGGCCGAAGCCGCGGATGTCTTCCGGAATGCTTGCTATGGCGACCACCTGCGATAGATTTTCATTTGTCAGCTTTGGCAGCAATCCCGCGATCATCTGCCGATATTGCTCAATCAGCGCGCGCTCGGTCTTGCGCTCTTCGGTGTAACCAAAAATATCCAGCGCGGTGCCACGCAAGGACTTCAGCCTGGCCAGCATGCCAAATGCCTTCATCATCCACGGACCAAACTCCTGCTTGATCAAATGGCCCTGGGCGTCGCGCTTGGCCAGCAATGGCGGCGCAAGGTGAAACTTGAGTTTGTAATCGCCTTCGAACATGTTTTCGATCTTTGCCGCGAACGCCTGGTTGGCATACAGCCGCGCCACTTCATACTCATCCTTGTACGCCATCAGCTTGAACAGGTAATGCGCCACCGCCGTGGTCAGGCGTAACGGTTTGGCCGAATCACCGAGCCGGCTTTCGACGCTGCGAACCTGTTCCACGAAATCGCGGTATTGCCGGGCATAGGCGGCATTTTGATAAGCGGTAAGGAACTCGACGCGCTTTTCGAGCGTATTGTCGAGCGTGGGCGCACGCTTCAATTCGATGACCTGGGCAGGAGCGGTCTGCTTCACCAGTTTTTCGACCGCCGCCGGATCATGCACCGCGGTGCGGCCCCACACGAAGGACTGCTTGTTGAATTCGACCGATATGCCATTCAGTTCGATGGCCCTGACGATCGCAGCTTCCGACAAGGGAATCCAGCCTTTTTGCCAGGCATAACCAAGCATGAACATATTGGTGGCGATCGCATCGCCCATCAATGCGGTGGCGATCCGGCCGGCATCGATGAATTCCGCGCGCTCGCCGCCGCACGCGGCACGGATATCGCCTTCAGCCGCGGCGCCGGGATATTTCCAATCCGGATTGCGCACGAATGCCGCCGTCGGCGTGCCGGTCGAGTTGATCGCCGCATGCGTGCGGCCTTCTCCCATTCGCGACAGCGCATCGCGGCTGCCTGCGACAATCACGTCGCAACCGATCACGACGTCCGCCGCGCCGGTGCCGACGCGAGTCGAATGAATTTCTTCCGGATGATTAGCCAGCCGCACATGCGACATCACCGGCCCGCCCTTTTGCGCGAGGCCGCTCATATCGAGCACGGAACACCCCTTGCCTTCCACATGCGCCGCCATGGCCAGAATCTGGCCGACCGTAATCACGCCGGTGCCGCCTATGCCCACAACCAGGATGCCGTAAGGCTGATCGATGGCGGGCACGGCTGGAAGCGGCAGCGCCGCCGCCTGCAATGCGGGCATGCCGGCGGCTTCAGGTTTGGCCACCACCTTTTTCGGCTTCTTCAGCTGTCCGCCCTCGACCGTGACAAAGCTTGGGCAAAACCCATTCACGCAAGAGAAATCCTTGTTGCAGGACGACTGGTTGATTTGCCGCTTGCGGCCGAATTCGGTTTCCAGTGGTTCGACCGACAAGCAATTTGATTTCACGCTGCAATCGCCGCAGCCTTCGCACACCGCTTCATTGATCACGGCGCGTTTGGCCGGGTCCGGATACTCGTTGCGTTTGCGGCGGCGCCGCTTTTCCGAGGCGCAGGTCTGGTCGTAAATCATTGCCGACACGCCCTTGCACTCACGCAGTTCGCGCTGCACCGCATCGAGTTCGCTGCGGTGGCGAACCGTCACCCCTGGCGCCCAGTTGGTGCCGGCCGGATATTTGTCCGGCTCGTCCGTCACGACAATAATTGGATCGACGCCTTCGGCCGCGATCTGGCGCGAAATCATGGCCGGATCGAGCGGTCCATCGACCGTCTGGCCGCCCGTCATGGCGACCGCGTCGTTATACAGTATCTTGTAAGTCAGGTTCACCCTGGCGGCAACCGCGGCGCGGATAGCGAGCAGGCCGGAATGATAGTAGGTGCCGTCGCCAAGGTTGGCGAATACATGCCCTACACTGGTGAACGGCGCGTTGCCGATCCAGCTCGCGCCCTCCCCTCCCATGTGGGTGAAGGTCGCGTTTTCGCGGTCCATCCAGAGCGCCATGTAATGGCAACCGATACCGGCCAGCGCACGGCTGCCCTCGGGCACCTTGGTCGAAGTATTGTGCGGGCAGCCGGAACAGAAATGCGGAATCCTGTCTCTGGATGGGTCCGGCGCGCCGACCTTAAGGATCGTTTCCTTGGCTTCCAGGTACGCAATCCGCTCCCTGACCCGCTGTTCAACCGGATGTCCGGCGAAATATTTCGAAATGCGGCTGGCGACGGCACGCGCGATCAGCGCCGGGTTCAATTCATACGTGGCCGGCAGCAGCCAGTCGCCATGCCCCTCGCGATGCGTATTGCTCCACTCGCCGGTATCGTCGAATTTACCGACCACGCGCGGGCGCACATCGTCACGCCAGTTGTACAGTTCTTCCTTGAGCTGGTATTCGAGAATCTGGCGCTTTTCTTCCACCACCAGGATTTCTTCCAGTCCCTGGGCAAATTCGCGCACGCCTTGCGCCTCAAGCGGCCACGTCATGCCGACCTTGTACAACCGGATCCCGATGTCGCGCGCGGTTTCCTCATCAATGCCGAGATCGGCCAGCGCCTGGCGGGTATCCAGGTAAGACTTGCCGGCGGTGATGATGCCGATGCGCGCGCGCGGACTATCCCAGATAACACGATTGAGCTTGTTGGCGCGCGCATAGGCGAGCGCGGCGTACCATTTGTAATTGCTCATCCGTGCTTCCTGCTCCAGCACGGCATCCGGCCAGCGGATGTTGAGGCCGCCGGGCGGCAGCTGGAAATCGGACGGCAGCACGATTTGCACGCGCTCCGGATCGAGATCGACGGTGGCGCCGGACTCGACGACATCGGTCACGCATTTCATGGCGACCCAAAGTCCGGTATAACGGCTCATCGCCCAGCCATGCAATCCGTAATCGAGATACTCCTGCACCGATGATGGATACAGCACCGGGATGCCGCATGCTTTCAATATATGTTCGCTCTGGTGCGCGGTGGTCGAGGATTTGGCCGCATGATCGTCGCCGGCCAGCACCAGCACGCCGCCATGCGCGGCGCTGCCGGCCATGTTGGCATGCTTGAAGACGTCGCCGGAGCGGTCGACGCCCGGGCCTTTGCCATACCACATCGAAAATACGCCATCGTATTTTGCGCCGGGGAACAGGTTGACCTGCTGCGTCCCCCAGATACTGGTGGCGGCCAGGTCTTCGTTTACGCCGGGCTGGAACTTGACATGATGCGCATCGAGATATTTTTTTGCCTTGACCGCGGTCTGGTCGACGCTTCCCAGCGGCGACCCGCGGTAGCCGCTGATGAAGCCGGCGGTATTCAGCCCGGCGCGCAGATCGCGCTGCCGCTGCTGCATCGGCAGGCGGATCAGCGCCTGGGTGCCGGTAATGAAAGCGCGGCCGCGTTCCAGCGTGAATTTGTCGTCGAGGGAAATATCGCTCGCAGGCAGATGTTGTTCTGGTTTTAATGGTGCATTCATGGAGTCTCCAGTCCAAAAATTTTGTCTTTGGGTTGCGATGGTCTCGCTGCCACAATCCGTCTTGTAAACAGATCATACCAATTTAACATTCTACATGTTAGCGCAGGTCGCACGCGCTTCCATTCATGTCGCTTGCAGGTTCCTCTCTCCCGCCAGCAGGCTATCGGCAGGCAAGGCTGCCAGCGTTTGAAGACGGGCGTAAATCGGGCTGAAATCAGGCGCCGTGTCTTCAAACAGCTGATCGAAATCCCGTATCACGAAGTAGGTATCCTGGTAGGAATCGATCTTGTACAGCGTGCGCATCACGCGCTCGGCATTGAATGGTATCCGGCGCGGAACCGGGCTGTTCAGGCAATAGCCGATCTCGCCGCCCGAGGACAGGATACCGGCGCCATACGCGCGCAAGCCCTGCGGACTTTCAATCAGGCCGAATTCCACGGTGTACCAGTAAAGGCGCGCCAGGAACTGCAATCCGCCCAGCCGAAGCGCCTTCAGGCCACCCTTGCCATACTCTTGCAGATGATTCGCGAATACCGGGTTGAACAGCAAGGGCACATGCCCGAAAAAATCATGGAATACATCGGGCTCGACAATGTAATCGAACTCACGCGGTTCGCGCAGCCAGACCGTGACCGGAAAGCGGCGGTTCGCCAGGTGCTCGAAGAAAACATGGTCGGGCACCAGTCCGGGAACAGCGACCAGGCGCCAGCCGGTCGCCCGGCTCAGCGCTTCGGAAGTGCGGTCGAATTGCGGAATCCCGCCTGCGGCATCAAGTCCCGCGAGGCTGTCGATAAACAGGTCGCAGGCGCGTCCCGGCAGCAATTGCACCTGACGCTGATACAGTTTGCGCCACAGCGCATGCTGGTCCGGCGTATAGGTATGCCAATCCTGGGGCACCACATATTGCGCATCAGCCGCCGAATAATCGCCGCGCAGGCTGCCGCTGTCGGATTTCTCGGCCAGAGTCTTGAGAAACTCCGCCTGCTCGAGTGTCATGTCCATTGCTACCCCTATGCGGAAATGCTGTCGTCTTTCAGCACCCCGCGCCTGATCTGATCCAGCTCGATCGACTCGAACAATGCGCGGAAATTACCTTCGCCAAAACCCTGGTCACCCTTGCGCTGGATGATTTCGAAAAAGATCGGCCCGATCACGGTTTGCGTAAATATCTGCAGCAGCAATTCACGTTTGCCGTCGCTCGCATTTCCATCGATCAAAATCCGCAGCCGCTTCAGCTCTTCCAGACGTTCCCCATGGTTGGGCAGGCGGCGTTCAACCAGATCGTAATAGGTTTCTATCGTGTCCTGAAACGCGACCTGCGCCGCCTTCATCGCCTGCACGGTGGCGTAAATGTCGCCGGTCCCGAGTGCGATATGCTGAATGCCTTCACCGTGATACTGGTCGAGGTACTCGGCAATCTGCGATTTGTCGTCCGACGACTCATTGATCGGGATGCGGATTTTCCCGCACGGGGATGTCATTGCCTTCGATTTCAGCCCGGTCAGCTTGCCCTCGATATCGAAATAACGGATTTCGCGGAAATTGAACAGGTTTTCATAGAATTCAGACCATTCCTTCATCCGGCCGCGATGTACATTATGCGTCAGATGATCGATATAAGTCAGGCCATGGCCTGCCGGATCGGCCGCTGCGCCGGGCAGCGCCTCGAAGTCGACGTCGTAAATGCTGATATCGCCGATGGCGCCCGGCACAATGCCGCGGCCGCCATTCTTTCCGCGCCAGCGGTCTACGAAGTAAATCAGTGAATCGCCCACCCCCTTGATCGCGGGGATATTCAGTTCCATCGGACCGGTTCGATTGTCGAAACCCCAGGCGCCGAGCTCCAGCGCACGCTTGTAGGCATGCGCGGCATCCTTGACCCGAATCGCAATTGCGCATACCGAGGGGCCGTGCTGGCGCGCAAAACGCTGGGCAAACGAATCCGGTTCGGCATTGATGATGAAATTGATTTCGCCCTGCCGGTACAGCGTTACATCCTTATGGCGATGGCGGGCGATCGCCGCGAATCCCATTTTTTCGAACAAGGCGCCGAGCGCTTTCGGGTCGGGCGCCGCATATTCGATAAATTCGAATCCATCGGTTCCCATTGGGTTATCCCACGGTTGAAACTCCATGCGCGCCTCCGGTTTTGATTGATGGCCTGCCAAGTAATTACAGTATAAGCGTGCGGGCCCGGCATAAAATTCCAAATGAAACCTCTCCGATAGCGAACTGCGCAATAATATGGCTTGAAACCGTATTTTAGAGGCGATTTATGGCTGCAATTTCATTGGACAAGATAGACCGCAGGATTCTCGCCATCCTGCAGGCTGACGGGCGACTGACCAACCAGGAAGTAGCGGAACGAGTCAGCCTGTCGCCCTCGCCTTGCCTGCGCCGCATCAGGCGGCTTGAACAGGCTGGCGTAATCCGGCAATACGTTGCCCTGCTCGACCCGGACAAGCTTGGGCTGGGATTACTGGCTTATGTCAACGTACGGCTGGAAAAGCATGGCGATCCCGCCGTCGCCGGCGCTGCGCGCGCGGGCGCCGGATCTCCGCGCGCCAACTTTGCGGCATCGGTAACCAACTGGCCGGAAGTCGTGGCATGTTATGCGATGACGGGGGATATGGATTATCTGCTACGCGTGCATGTCGAAGACATGGAACATTTTTCGCGCTTCATGATGGAGACCCTGTTGCGGCACCCGGCGGTGCTCGATGTCAAATCGAGTTTTGCCTTGCAAAAACTGAAGGATACGACAGCGCTGCCGCTGGTGTAGACCGGCATTCCGAGCGATGGCAGGCAAGTGGGGCAAGCAAGCCGGGAGGGCAAGTTATCAGGATTTTTTCCTGGCGCCGGAGAGATTCGCAAGCCACTTGGTCGCGGCGCGCGCATTCGCCTTGAAGGTGTAATCAAGCATTGCAACCTGTTCCTCTACCGCTTCCTGTAAAACGCTGGCCGGATTGGCCGGCGTCAGTGTCAGATAGGCATCGGCTTCGCCGTGCGCGCGGCGGATTTCCATGCCGGCCTTTTTCGCGATATGGATCATGGTCCGGTTTGACGCCAGGCATTGCATGTAAAGCGTATCGACATCGGCATTGCGGCAGTGGATTGCTGCACGCTCGAATAATCTGGTGCCGACGCCCATTCCGCGGGCGGATGAAGAAACGGAGATGCCAAGTTCCGCTACTCTTTCCTTGCTGGTGACTTCGCTCAGCGACAAGGCTTCGCGCGGCGCGAAGGCAAGGTGGCCAACGCCCACCAGCTTGAATTTAGTGTCATAAACGCCAAATACCGAGTCGCGCGCAAAGTTAAGCATCTGCACATAACGGGTGATCGACTCATCCGGCAGTGACGATCCGAAACGTAACAGCCGATCCGCTTTATCAAGCGCAAGAAAGTGCATCAACAAGCGCCGGCGGTCACGCTCGGACAACTCTTTTACCCGTACCGAAAATTTTTCACTGGTTTGATCAGGCTCGTCGCCAGTTCCAGTCACGTTGAATGTTGCAGTGCTATATCGCTCTATCGTCGTCATAACGACCTCCTCAGAATTGCGCGCGATGCTGCAACGCACAATCGATTGTAGGCCATATGGCGCGCTTATTCCAGTCTATCCAGGTAAATTTGAAATTCCTTGACGTCCGTCAATGTGAAACCGTGAAGTACAAACAGATAAATTCGAATTAATATCGCCATTTTCTGGCATCTTCTTTCATTTTCGATCTATCTTAAGCACTTTTATCTCTTCCTGCACCGCAGAAATTCTTGCAACACGAATTGCCTCTGGAATACGTTCGGGTCGGTCAGGATAACGTTGCGCTGCAGCGAGGGCAATCGCACCGGCATCGATTGCTCGTGCCGCGTGCATCGCAGCTTCCAGATAGACAGCCTGCGGAAAAGGCCTTTGTTCAAACCCGGTACGCCCCCGATGATCGCATTCGGACGCGCGCAGCATGTCTACAAAGCGTTGCGGCTTGCGGAATGCATCGCAACGCTCAAGGAGGGCGACGATGGTACTGGCCCGAAGTTCCAGCGCGCGCCCGACATTGCCGTGTTCGCGTGCCGTCATCAGCGCCAGGTCGCGGCAGTCATTTGGAATTTTCAGGCGGCGGCATACCGCTTCGGCCAGCTTGACGCTGCGCGCTTCATGGCCATGATGTCGCGGCCATTCGTCGGGTGGGGTGGTGCCCTTGCCGAGGTCATGCATGAGCGCCGCGAAGCGCACCGGCAGCGCCATCCCGGCGCGTGCCGCATGATCGATCACCATCATGACATGCACGCCGGTGTCGATTTCCGGATGATGCAGGGCTGGTTGCGGCACGCCCCACAAGCGGTCCAGTTCGGGCAGAATACGCGCCAGCGCGCCGCTCTCGCGCAGTACTTCGAACATGCGCGACGGATGCGGTTCCATCAATCCGCGCGCCAGTTCCTGCCAGACTCGTTCGGGCACCAGCGCATCGACTTCACCAGCTTCGACCATGTTGCGCATCAGTGCATTGGTTTCCGGCGCCACGGCAAATCCGGGGAAGCGGGCCGCAAAGCGCGCCACCCGCAAAATCCGCACCGGGTCTTCGGCGAATGCGGGCGAGACATGGCGAAATATTTTCGCCTGCAGATCGCGTTGCCCGCCGAACGGGTCGACCAGCATGCCGTCTTCCGCCTGCGCCATCGCATTGATGGTCAGATCGCGCCGGACCAGATCTTCTTCCAGCGTGACGTACGGCGCGGTATGAAATACAAAGCCGCGGTAACCGGGGGCAGTCTTGCGCTCGGTACGCGCAAGGGCATATTCCTCATGCGTTTTCGGATGCAAAAAGACCGGGAAATCCTTGCCGACCGGCGTAAAGCCGCGCGCAATCATTTCATCGGGGGTGGCTCCGACAACAACATAATCGCGGTCCTGCACCGGCAGTCCCAGCATGCCGTCACGCACTGCACCGCCAACAACAAAAATTTTCATCTGGACAGGCAGCTCATTCAGGAGGCAATTCATACTTGGCGATCACCTCGGGTTCGGCCCGCGCCTCGCGCATCCATTGCGCCACCGCGGGATGCTCGAGCACGCGTTCGGCATAGCCTTGCAGGGCTGGCGCAAGAAAAACATCATAGGTGTGAAACCGCGCCACCACCGGCGCGAAGTAAGCATCCGCGATGGAAAAATCGCCGAACAGAAAATGGTGATGACCGAAGTGCGCCAGACAGGTTTCCCAGATCTCGCAGATACGGCCGA
>JAQGMO010000328.1 GCA_028292315.1 Herminiimonas sp.
GCAGCGACCCCCTGGTTTTCCTGCAGCGCCCGATCAGCGCCACCATGCTGGGCCTGGCGGCACTGGCAATCATCGTGGTGTTGTTGCCATCGCTGCGCAAGAAACGCGAAGAGGCATTCAAGGAAGACTGACGTTTATTGAAATTTATAACGAACGCAGTAAATAAAGGCCGGGGCTATTTGCCCCGGCCTTTTTATTTCCAGATATTCGAAACTCTTATAGAGGGTATGAGAAACGGCAATTGGATATATAACACGGTGATTTCTATACTGAACTTCATCAACCCACCAAAGGGAGTTCAATATGTCTTCAGCCGCCACTACCCGTTTTTCGCAAGCGTTTCTTTTGCCTGCCTATGCCACAAATGTAGGATCGGCCGCGCGTTCCCTGGCGGTGGCCCTGCTTACCGTCCCATCGCGTCCTGCGGCGCGAGCGGCAAAGGTCCGCGCCCGGACCGGCGTCGCAATCGATAGAACGGCGGGCCTGATGGATCTGTACCGGATGGCCGGCCGGAGCGATTCCGTCAACCCGGAGTTAGGCGCGCAACTGCGTATCCTGGCTAGCCACGGGTAAGTGAAGGTAACGCCCTGGCGGCAAAGCGAACTACTATGCCACGTGCAAGCTTGGAAGTTGCACGCGGCGCACTCGCGGCAAGGGCTGAAAAGGCTCGACCGTCAATCTTCGGTACCGCCTTTCCGAATCGAACTTCGGTCGTTATGGTCTTTAGCGCGATCGAGGGTTGTCCCGATAGTCCGCTCCAGCTTATGCACCGCGCCGTTCAGCGCTTCCTCCACGCTGGACGCCAAGTGTCTCACCGTATTCGGCGGATGGCCGGCGAGATGTGCCTCGATCACGCACCGCTTGTCATTTTCGCCCGGTTTGTCGCTGTTCTCGTCACCGAAATGCACTTCGACCCGGGTAACCTGGGCGCCAAACCGGTCAAGCGCATCGCTTACCGTGTCGTTGACCCGTCGCGTCAGTTCCGTGCTCCCCATAAGCTTATCCGCCGTATTAACAAGAATCTGCATACTGCCCTCCATGTATAGATTTGTCGATAAAGCAACTTAACTGGCCGCGACTTGGGAAAGCGCGTTTTTCATTTTACATAAATGCCAATTCTATCTATATTCCTGATGCGGGGCTGATTCCTGCAATCACCAACCTCTTGCAATCAGGATGTCATGACTAAATCACGCAGGTTTTTATTCGGTTTCGCCGCCGCCGCCGCGGCCATATTCCTGGGCGGCGCTTCCTCCGCGCTGCATGCGCAGACCAAATCCGATTGCCCGGCGGCGCTGCCGGCGGCAACCACCTGCTATACCGGCGCCAGTCCGGAGGGCGGCTTTTACCTGGTCGCAATTCCTGAAAACTGGAACCGCGTACTTGTGATGCATGCGCACGGCGGGCCGGAAACGGCTGCGCCAACGCTGAAGCGCAGCATCGAAGACGTCACGCGCTGGTCGGTGGTGGTGAAAGCCGGTTACGCCTGGGTCGGATCGACGTTCCGGCGTGGCGGCTATGGCGTCACCATGGCGGCTGAAGACACCGAGAATCTGCGCAAATTTTTTATCAAAACCTTCGGCCAGCCGAAGCGCACCATCATGCATGGCCAGTCCTGGGGCGGTAACGTAGGAGCGAAAGTCATCGAACTTTACGGCGTTAATCCCGACGGCAGCAAAAATTACGACGGCGCTCTGCTTACCAGCGGCGTGCTGGCGGGAGGCAGCAGGGGTTATGACTACCGCATGGATTTGCGCGCCGTCTATCAATACTATTGCAACAACCATCCGCGTCCCAGTGAACCGCAATACCCATTGTGGATGGGATTGCCGGCGGACGGGAAGATGACGCGCGATGATTTGCAGGCGCGCGTAAACGAATGCACGGGCCTGCAATTGCCGGCCGAGCAGCGCACCGAAGTGCAGAAGCGTAACCTGTCGAACATTCTCGCGGTCACGCGGATTCCGCAACGCACGCTGGCGGCGCATCTGAGCTGGGCTACCTTCCTGTTTTCCGACATCGCGCACAAGCGGCTCCAGAGCCGCAATCCATTCTCCAACGACGGCGTGCAATATGCCGGGTCGGACGATGATGAAGCGCTCAACAAAGGCGTCGTGCGTTACCAGGCGGATCGCGGCGCGGTCGCCGAACTGGCGCGCGACAGCGACCCGACCGGCAAGGTAGCGCTGCCGGTGCTGACAATCCACGGCATCGACGATCCGACCGCATTCGTGGAAATGGAATCGGCCTATCGGCGCACGCTCGACGACGCCGGAACCTCTGCCAACCTGGTCCAGGTCTTCACCAAGGAAAAGGAACACAGCTTTCTGGGGGCGCCGCAATATCCCGCGCTCCTGGAAGCGCTGCTCGGCTGGATCGATAATGGTGTCAAGCCCACGCCGCAGAGCGTTGCCACGCTGTGCGAAAAATTCATAAGCAGCCACGATGGCGGCTGCCACATCGATATCGCATACCAGCCCAAGCCCTACGAGTCGCGCGTCTATCCGAGAAACCGATGACACCCTCCGATCCTAGAGACTTGTTTTCCGCAGTGATCGCCGCGCCCTTCGGCGCGGTGGGCATCCGGACCGAAGCCGGCGTAGTGCGCGAACTGAGCTATCTGCCTCGTCACTTCATGGAAAAGCCGCCGGCCGACCCGCTCTCCGCGCAGGCCGCCAGGCAGGTGGAGCGTTATCTGAAGGAACCGGATTTCCGCTTCGACTTGCCGCTTGCGCCGGTAGGCACCGCGTTTCAGAAAAAAGTATGGGCAGTGATTTCCGCTATTCCCCGTGGCGATGTACTGACCTATGGCGAAGTCGCGCGCATTATCGGATCGGCCCCGCGCGCGGTGGGACAGGCATGTGGGTCGAACTGGTTTCCGCTGGTGATACCGTGCCATCGGGTAACGGCGGCGGGCGGGCTCGGCGGCTTCGCGCATCACGACGATGAAACCGGCTTTCATATCGGGATCAAACGCTGGCTGCTGACGCATGAAGGGTTCAACGGTTATTGATGAGCGATCCTGCAAGCCAGCAAATCATTGATGCGTTTTGCGATACCTTGTGGCTGGAAGATGGTTTGGCAAAAAACTCGATTGACGCTTATCGGCGCGATCTGAGCTTGTTCGCCGACTGGCTGCACGCCGAGCGCGGGAAAAACCTCTATCTCGCCCAGGCGGAAGACCTGAGCGGTTATTTCGCGGCGCGGCATGCCACGACCAAGCCCACTTCGGCGAACCGCCGTCTCGCGGTATTGAAGCGCTTTTACCAGCTCGCACTCCGGCAAAACCGGATCAGCACCGATCCCTGCCTGCGCATGAAGTCGGCGAAACAGCCAGCCCGGTTCCCCAAGGTATTGAGCGAGGCGCAGGTTGAGGCCTTGCTCGGCGCTCCCGATATTACGACCCCGCTTGGATTGCGCGACCGCACCATGCTGGAATTGATGTATGCCAGCGGGCTTCGGGTTTCCGAACTGGTTTTGCTGAAATCGATGGAAGTCGGCATGAATGAAGGGGTGCTGCGCATTACCGGCAAAGGCAGCAAGACGCGGCTGGTCCCGTTCGGGGAAGAAGCGCGGGCCTGGATTGAACGCTACCTGAAAGAGGCGAGAGCGGTAATTCTCAACGGCCAGATTGACGATGCCCTGTTCGTTACCGCGCGTGGCGGCCCAATGACCCGGCAAATGTTCTGGACCCTGATCAAGAAGCATGCACTGAAAGCGGATATCAATGCGCCGTTATCGCCGCACACATTGCGCCACGCATTTGCCACGCACTTGCTGAATCATGGCGCCGATTTGCGTGCCGTGCAGCTTTTGCTGGGCCACGCGGATATTTCGACCACCCAGATTTATACGCATGTGGCGCGCGAGCGCTTGAAAAAGCTGCATGCGCTACATCATCCGCGCGGGTAATTCAAATGTAGGGGCCCGCGCGATCTGGTATTCTGCGTGAAGCCGGGTCCGCGAACCGCTGAAAAGCGGCCACGGACCGGCAAGCGTGCTAGCATTGGCATGTGAGCTTGCTCCTGACCCGGGATTGCTGCGGCAGCGCCGCCTATTCCGGATTTTTTCAAGGCTAGACTATTAACCAGAGAGCGACAACTTGGCAAAAACAAACTTTCAATACGAGAAGCGTCAAAAAGAGCTGGAAAAAAAGCGGAAAAAAGAAGAAAAACTGAAGCGCAAGACGGCAGACAAGGATAGCCCTTCCGGGGAAAGTCCGGATCAGGCCGAGCCAGGCGAAGGCGACGCACAGACCGGGGATGCGCAAAGCAGCACACCCTGATCCGGTGCTGATTGCCAGCTTCGCGCCGGCGCATCAGTAACTATTCTTCCGATAAATCCAGAGGGGGAAGGGCTGAATCGCCATTGTCGCGAGGCTGATCAAAAAGTCTGATGCGCACCAGCACGGCGCCATGATCGGACCCTTCCGGCTGCGTCAGCACGACATGGTCGTTAATGTAGGTAACATCGAGCACTTCGCCGATGGCAAAGCGGGACGCCGGGTTGAAATCCTCCGAGACCAATACATGGTCGATGGTTTCATAATTACCCTCATGCATATGGGTGAAGCCCACGTCCCTGGTCGGGTCGCGGCGCGACTGGATGCGATAACTCTCGAACAGACGGTCGTCGTAACCATTTTTGCCGGAACGTCCCAACCCCATCACAAGCTGCGTCGTCACCGCAGTGGCAACATCATTGAAATCGCCCATCATGACCACCGGCTCCCGTTTGCCCTGCATGGTATCCGTCAACAGGTAGCGCAATCCGAGCGCTTCGGTGGCGCGCCGAATCAATGATCGCAGCACCGCCGCGCCGAGCTGCGCCTGATTGTCTTCGCCTTCGCCATTGCGGTAATCCGGGCGCTTCGACTTCAGATGCACGATGAACACATTGACTGCCAGCTTGTCCGATACCATTACCTGTGCGTGCAGAATCGGCCGGGTAAAGCGGGTCATCGAGTCGGCCAGTTCCGGCAGCGGCACCGCCAGGTTGCGCGGCAGGTCGGTGTAAGTGGCGAGCGCGCCGGCGATTGGCAGCCGCGATATGAGCGCAACGCTTGGAGTCAGTTTTCCATCTTTCGGATCGGGCTCGATACCAAGGTGGCTCGCCTGCCGGTACTTTTCGGTTTTTGCCAATACATCCTTCACGGCCGCCTGCGAAAAAATTTCCTGCAAACCGATGACGTCGGCGTCAAGCCGATCGAGCATCCGCGCGATCCAGGTGATTTTTGCGTCGTATTCCTCGGACGTGCAGGGGTCGAGGTTGTCATAAAACCTTAACCCGGGCAAGGCGAGGTTACATACATTCAGGGTTGCAAAACGAATTTCCTCTGGCATCATAGCTTCCGCGTTTTTACTTAGCGTATCACGAGGCAGCTATGGTTGACTCGGCATGCCGGCAAAAGTATATTCGGGCAAATTGTGTTTATCCAAATATATTACTCTTTTAATAAAACTTTCATGGGCTTGATATCAAGAGCTTGATATCCAGTACCTGGTACAGGAAATTTCGATTTTTCGAAACCCTTTATTTATCCCGCGTTATGACTTTCGAATGCTGATCCAGAACCTGCTTTCCGCAATAACCAGACAATCCGTAATGCACCGATGATGGCAGACCGCCTTTCCGATGAACTGCGGCGTTTCATTCTTGCGATCCCATCGATTCCTTATCTCGAAGCGATGCTGCTGCTGCACAGCATGCCTTCCCAGGTATGGGATGTGAAAATGGTCGCACGCCGCCTCTATTCGACTGAAGCGCATACGTCGACGCTTCTGCAGGCGCTTCACGCCGCCGGCATTTGTGCTTCCGTCGAAAATAAGCCGCAATGTTTCAGGTATCATCCCGCAACACCGGAGCTTGATAGCTTGCTGGAACAGTTGGCATGTTTTTATTCGCATAATTTAATTGAAGTGACCAACATCATTCACGCTGCCTCAAACAGGAACCAGAGAGTTCAACAGTTCGCGGATGCCTTCCTATGGCGAAAGGAGAAGTGATGGCCGTTATTGTTTATGCGCTTTGTACCGTCGCCTCACTGTTGTGCGCGTGGCTGTTATTCCAATCATGGCTCAGGAGCCGTTACCGGCTGTTGTTATGGAGCGGACTTTGCTTTTCCGGACTTACACTCAACAATTTGATCGTCGTCCTCGACAAGATCGTATTTCCCGATACCGACCTGAGGACACTAAGGCTTGCCGTCGCCCTGCTGGCGTTGCTTCCCCTCCTGGTCGCCTTGATCAACGAAGAAAGATGACGCAAGAATGAATCAGATGCTGATCGGTGCAATAGCGATTGCCAGTTTTACGGTGGGATTATTCTTTCTACGTTTCTGGCGCACTACCTGCGACCGTTTCTTTCTCTTCTTCGCATTATCATTCTGGATTGAGGGAGTGAACCGGGTGTTGCAAGGTACGATAGAGGGATGGGGAGAGGAGTCGCCTGCCTGCTACCTGGTCAGGCTGCTGGCGTATGGCCTTATTATTATTGCAATCCTGGATAAAAACCGCAAACGTGAAAAGGTCAAACGGTAAACCAGGTCCAATTATGCAAGGGAAAATTAAGTGAACACTAAGCGTGCGGATTGACGCTCGCACTTCCGGCATGCGCGGCCTTAGATGCGGTCTTTCGGCAATGTTCATGAAGAAAACCATATGGTAAAAAAGGAACATATTTCTGAAACGCCCGCAACCCAGATGTTGCGAAAACATGGCGTCACATTTTCCGAGCATCCCTATCCATATGAAGAACATGGCGGCACTGCCGTGTCAGCACGCGAGCTGGGGGTTGACGAGCACTGCGTCATCAAAACGCTGGTCATGCAAGATGAAGCAGGCAAGCCGCTGATCGTTCTGATGCACGGTGACCGCAAGGTGTCCACCAAAAATCTGGCGCGGCAAATTCCGTGCAAATCGGTGGAACCGTGCAAGCCCGATGTCGCGCAGCGGCACTCCGGTTATCTGGTTGGCGGCACCTCGCCGTTCGGCACGAAAAAAGCGATGCCGGTCTATGTGGAGCAGAGTATCCTGGCGATCGAGAGAATTTATATCAACGGTGGACGGCGTGGTTACCTGGTCGGTTTCGGGCCGGCGGTGTTAACGGATCTGCTGCATGCCAGGCTCGTAAACTGCGCATTGGAAGAATAGAAATAAACAGAAAAAAGTGAGTGTAAATTGAATACATTATTGTTTACCATTGCCGCCTATCTGATTGGCTCCATTTCATTTGCCGTTGTGGTCAGCAGGCTGTCCGGCCTGGCTGATCCGCGCAGTTATGGATCGAAAAATCCCGGCGCCACCAATGTTCTGCGCAGCGGCAATAAGAAAGCGGCAATCGCGACCTTGGTCGGCGATTGCGCAAAGGGCTGGATCGCCGTCTGGCTGGCGCAGAAATATGGAGCGCAATACGGCGTCGGCGAGGCCGGTATCGCGCTGGTGGCGCTCGCGGTATTCATCGGCCACTTATGGCCGGTGTTTTTCAGGTTCATCGGCGGCAAGGGCGTCGCCACCGCCCTCGGCGTATTGTTCGGCATCAATGTCTGGCTTGGCCTTGCGACAATGGTCACCTGGGTCGTGATCGCCTACGCCTTCCGTTACTCATCGCTGGCGGCTTTGGTGGCAAGCATATTTGCACCGTTTTATTATGGATTGCTGTTCGGGCCCGATGTGATGCTGCTGGCGATAGTCGCCATGAGCGCATTGCTGATTTATCGTCACAGCAAAAACATCGGCAACTTGTTGAGCGGGAAGGAAAGCAGGATAGGCGGCACGAAAAAATAGATTGCGTTCACGCTCGTAATTGCTCAAGCCTGCAATTGCTCGAGCGGCCAGCGCGGACGTACGTTGAATGAATACTCGCGCTGCGCCGCATCCGGATTGCGCTGCAAGCGCATGGCACCGGCAAATGCAATCATCGCACCATTGTCGGTGCAGAATTCAAGCTCCGGATAAAACACTTTAAAGCGCTTTTTTTCAGCCTGCGCATTCAGTGCTTCGCGCAACTGGCGATTGGCGCCAACCCCGCCCGCAATGACCAGCCGTTTCAGTCCTGTCTGCTTTAATGCGGCAAGACATTTCGCCACCAGCACTTCGACAATTGCATCCACGAATGCGCGAGCGACATTTGCCTTATCCTGTTCACAAATATTCGTAATCTGGTTTTTCACCACCGTCAATACCGCCGTCTTGAGTCCGGAAAAACTGAAATTCAGGTTTTTCGAATGCAGCATTGGACGCGGCAGCGAATACACGTCGGGATCGCCGAATTCGGCCAGCCGCGAGATGGCCGGGCCGCCGGGATAACCAAGGCCGAGCAATTTTGCCGACTTGTCGAATGCTTCACCGGCGGCGTCGTCCAGTGTTTCGCCCAGCAATGCATACTGGCCGACGCCGTCGACGCGCATCAATTGGGTATGCCCGCCCGACACCAGCAACGCGATGAAGGGGAATGCCGGCGGATCGCGCGCCAGCAGCGGCGACAGCAAGTGGCCTTCGAGGTGATGCACGCCTAATACCGGCTTATCCAGCGCGAGACCGAGACCGCAGGCGACCGATGCGCCGACCAGCAATGCGCCGGCCAGGCCTGGTCCCTGGGTGTAGGCAATGACATCGATCGCCGTGCGCGGCCGGCCGCTTTGGGCGAGCACTTGCTCCAGCAGGGGAATTGCCCGTTGAATATGGTCGCGCGAGGCCAATTCAGGCACCACGCCGCCATACTGTTCATGCATCGCGACCTGCGAATACAGCGCATGCGCGAGCAAACCGTCTTGCGTATCGTACAATGCAAGGCCGGTTTCATCACAAGAAGATTCAATACCTAAAACAAGCATGGGGAAGTCGGGCCGGTGGGCGCTGGTGTGATTCTTGCGTGAATTGTAGCGTATTCCGCAGCCGCTGATTGCTGCCACACTTGGCCTGAAACGACAGCATGACCCGAACCATTCCATCCAACGCGCGCTCGCTGCGTATTATTGTCATCAATTCCATCGCGCCCGAAGACGATTCGGATGAGCTCGCGCTGGCGCAAGCGGAGCGCGCCCGCGAGCTGCGGATTGGATTGCTGCAGGCCGGTTACAACATCATCGCCGTGTTCCCGGCCGATATCCACCTGCCCGAGCGCGTCGCGCAGTTACAGCCGGACATGATCATCATTGATGCCGAATCGGATGCGCGCGATGTGCTGGAGCACGTGGTCGTTGCGACGCGCGACGCACGGCGCCCGATCGTCCTGTTTACCGAAGACCATGACAAGTCGAGCATGGAAGCCGCAATGGATGCGGGCGTGTCCGCCTATATCGTCGCCGGTTTGCACGCGGAACGGATAAAACCGGTGCTCGATGTGGCGATGGCGCGTTTCAATGCCGACCAGCGGCTGCGCACCGAGCTATCCGATACCAAGCTCAAACTGGCCGAACGTAAAACCATAGAACGCGCCAAAGGTTTGCTGATGGCGCGTCATCATATGACGGAAGACGAGGCTTATCAAAAGCTGCGAGGCATCGCCATGAATAAAAACCTGAAACTGTCCGAAGTGGCGCAAAGACTGCTCGATGTGGCCGACCTGATGGGTTGAGTGCGCCTCGTTTTGATGCATTGCACAATTCCAGTGCGAAATAAGTTGGTGCAGTACGCAAAAAAACCCTCGATAACAGCGGTATTCGGCTGGCACACCATTTGCTGATAAGGAAGCAGTGCCAACGAAGGTGCGACTATTAATACTTATCCCGGCCAGCGTCGGCCGGGATAACCTGGACAAAGGCGTCCGTGTCACGTGAGCGAAGCTCGCGCTGACCGGACGCCTTTGTTTTGCATTATTCGACTGCTTCAGGAGGACACCATGACAACCCAAGATACGAAGACCAATATGACACGCCGTACTATTCTGAAAGCAGGGGCAACCGTCTCCGCCGGCGCCGCAGCCGGACTCGGAGGATTGGCCACCGGAGGAGCGTGGGCCGCCGGTTCGGACAAACCGGAAAAGGAAGAAGTCAAAATCGGCTTCATCCCCCTCACCGATTGCGCATCGGTCGTGATGGCGTCGGTGCTCGGCTTTGACAAGAAATACGGTATCAAGATCACCCCGACCAAGGAAGCATCGTGGGCTGGCGTGCGCGACAAGCTGGTCAATGGCGAACTCGATGCGGCCCATGTGCTGTACGGCTTGATCTATGGCGT
>JAQGMO010000357.1 GCA_028292315.1 Herminiimonas sp.
GCTAAACAGTTGTTTCAGCAAATGTTCCGCGATGCGATGACGCGCTGGATGAACGGTAAACATGATGCGGATTATCGTGAGCCTTGGCCGGTGTTTCGCGAACGCTGCATTGCAGCGCTCGATCGCGTGCTCGCATCCGCAGGTAAATCGGAAGACACGATTATCTTCACTTCCGGCGGCACTATTGCAACACTATGTCAGCATTTGCTCGGGCTGCAAAACCACCGGATGGCCGATCTAAATTGGTCATTGGTAAACAGCGCCGTGACCAAGCTGTTTTATCAGCCGGGCAGAATCAGCCTAAGCTACCTGAATAATTATGCCCACCTCGAATTGAGCGGCGATAAAAGAACGATGACTTATCGTTAACGGCGATCCGCCGAGCGACGAACAACGAGCAACAACTAAATGAATTCACCCTTGCCCGCAACGGGGAAAAGGGGAATTCTTCCATCGCACTCGTTGCCGGCCGGTGACACCGGTTCGGCAACCGCGCAGGCCAGAACTGGACCCGGCCAAGTCCAAGTATGACTTGATCTATCCTGTTTAGCGAGGCGAACCGCGGCGGAACAGGTTCACAATTGCAAGCAGGATGACAGCGCCCAGCAGCGATACCAGCAGCGACCCTATACTGAAGTCATTCTGATTGATTGTTCCAGTACCAAACAACGGGGCGAGCAGCCAGCCGCCCACCAGTGCGCCAACAATACCGACCACAATATTCAGAATCATGCCTTGCTGCGCATCGGTTTTCATAATCATGCTTGCGATCCAGCCGAGTATGCCGCCAACTACGATCCAGATAATAAAGTTCATTTTTGACCTCCAAAAAGTACGTCCAAGGAATCGCCGCAATAGGGCTTGCGTTGCGACGGGTTAAAATTTGCGGGGATAAGCTCGCTTGTTCGGTCTCTGCGGTTAATGCCGCAACGAATTCTGTGACTGCATCGACGGCCCGCCGCCTTCATCCAGAACCACGACAGTCGCCCCTTGCTTAGCCTTGGTGAGGCCGTTTGCGTAATCACAGGCATCTTGCTTCTCGTCGAATGATGCAAGCGGGTCTTCAAATTCGTTTTCAGAAACATCCCAACGGCCTGCGTCTCCGCGTGCTACGCGAATCACCACTGTGCCTCTTTGATCGAATCCCATCGTGATTCTCCTTTAAGAACTCAAAACAATCCCATCTCCGAGCCGCTTCCACAAAGTATTAGGCAAATTCAAAAGCGGCTGGTTCACGCCATGACGGTAAAATGTGCGGCATGCGGCGATCGGGTTAAACATGTTTCGTGAAAGTGCCTGCAGGAATAGAGCAAGCCTCAGGCCAGGTAAGCATGCTTTAAAAATCAATAACTTAGAGCCGTCATGTTATTTCTTTGTAAATACTTCAGGTATTGTTGAAAACAATACAAATCGACCGATGAGACCTATTGCTCAGGCGTGGCAGGCGCCGACGCGCTCGCCACGCTGCCGGCAGCGGCTTGCAGACTGCCGAACCATAGCGCGTACTGGCGCGTGAATTCGGCTCCGAAGAAGAATATCTGCGCAGAGTAGTACACCCATAGCAGCAAAGCGACGACCGATCCAGCCGCGCCATAGCTGTTCGCCACCCCGCTGCTTCCCAAGTACGCCCCGATAATATATTTACCGAGGCTGAACAAGGCTGCGGTCCCAAGCGCCCCTATCCATACGTCATGCCAGGACAGCCGGATATTCGGCAGCATCTTGTAAATCACCGCGAACAGGCACGCGATTACGCCGAATGAAAATAGCGCCGCCAGTGAGGATAGAAACGCCGGTTGCGTCGACAGCCCGCCCCAGTAGCGTTCAAGTACTGCCAACGCAGCACTGACCACCAGCGACACCAGCAGCAAAAACGCCAGCACCAGGACCAGGCCAAACGATAGCAGGCGGGTACGGATAAAACCGAAGAAGCCGGACCTGCGTGCCGGCGGCGCGTGCCAGATTTCATCGAGGCTGTCTTTAAGTTCTGCAAATGCGGTGGTGGCGCCAAGAATCAGCACGATGGTTGCAATGACAGTGGCAAGAAGACCGGCGCCGGGATTTCTTGTACTGCTGGCCAGCATTAATTGCACGGCTTCCGCGCCGGCCGGTCCCACCAGCGTGGTAAGCTGATTAAACAACTCCCCCTGTGCCGCTTTGGCGCCGAACACCGCGCCGGCAATGGCTATTACCAGCACCAGGATGGGCGCCATTGAAAACAGGGTATAGAACGCTAATGCGGCGCCCTTGCTGGCCGCGCGTTGCGCCATCCATTCTTCGAAAGACCCGGAGAGAACAATGCGGATCCTGCGCCATACGGACAGTGTCGGCACGATGGTGGCACTGCTCGCGGTGCTGCTCCCGCTTTCTTTTTGTGGTTGCAACGATGATTCTGACCTCATAGGCTTTCAGTGACAGTCGAAATTTGCGGGTTTGGCGGAAGCATGCAATCGTCGTGCCGTGCAGGTTGGGAGAATGACTGTCGGAACCTTCCTACAGGATAATCGTCTATCCTGAGCGCAAGACGTTAGCTGGCGACGAGAGATATACAGGCTCCATTCTTGTTGATAAAAGACAAGCCTGACGGTAAAGACATTGTTACTGTAGGTAAAGTCGCTGCTTTTTAACTTTAATTAATATTCGCTATTGCGCCATGGACCTGCCGATGTCGTCGAACCCAGTTTATCCGGTATATCGATCTGCCACTTTTTTTGAATTGGTTTGCTCAATTATTGCACTGTGCCTGGTTCTGGGAGGCATTGTTACACTCTATTCCTGGCAGAGCGGATTTTCACCGCTGGCAGCGCTGCTGCCCGGGGTTGCCTCGATCAAGGCTAACTCCGGAGCGGGATTCCTGTGTGTCGGCGTCGCATTGTGGCTTCAGCGCAGCGCGTTCGCGGCGCCGACGCCCCTGCACCGGCTCGGCAAGGCAGTCGCACAGCTGCTGGCCACGGTCGTCCTGTTGTTGGGAGCGCTGACCCTTGCTCAATATGTTTTCGGCCACGACTTTAAAATCGACCAACTGATTATCAGCGCGCAACCCGATTTGTCTGCCGCACATCCTGGCCGGATGGCGCCGCTGACGGCCATCGCATTCATGCTGGCCGGGGTTGGCCTGCTGTTGCTCGATCATGTTACCCGTTCCGGACATGCGCCAACCGAATATTGCGCGCTTCTGATCGCCGCTATTATGGTGATCCCGTTGATCGGTTATCTTTACCGTGTGACGGCCATGGTCCAGGTCGCTTCGGGCTCGGGTGTGGCGCCACAGACCTCGCTGTTGTTTATTGCCTTTGCGACAGGCTTGCTGGCGGCACGACCGGCGCATCGAATCATGTCCCTGTGGAACAGTAATGCCCCCGGCGGGCACTTGATCCGCCGCCTGCTGCCGAAGAGCCTGCTGCTGCTTGTGATACTCGACCTGCTGATCGAATGGGGTGCGCGCCAACGTTTCTATACGACTGACTTGGTGTCGCCGCTGGTGATCCTGCTGACCAGCTGCTGGCTATCGATTTTATTCTGGCGTGCCGGCTCGCTGCTTAACCGTGAATATGACGTGCGACGTAAAGGCGAGGCCGCCCTGTCCGAAACCAATGCCTTATTGCGTGCGGTGAGCGATAACACACAGGATGCGATCTTTGTGAAGGATCGTGGCGGCCGCATGATTTTTGCCAATCCGGCGACCCTGCGCATGCTCGACAAGGGGGCGGTCGATGTGATCGGCCGCACGGCAAGGGAAATTTACTCGAATTCGGCCGATGCCGAAATAGTGGACGCGAACGACCGCGCCGTAATGGCAAGTCGCAAAGCGCAGGCAGTAGAGGAAACAGTCAACCTGCCGCACGGCGTCAGGACGTTTTACACCACCAAGGCCCCTTGGGTCGATGAGGGCGACCAGGTCCGCGGGATGATCGGCATCAGCACCGATATCACGGAACGCAAACGGGTGGAAGATGCACTGAAGGCACATGAAACCCAGCTGGAAGCACTGGTCAAGGCCCGAACCGCCGAGGTGCGTGAGCTGATCGGCCACCTGGAATCCACGCGTGAAGAAGAAAAGCGGGCAATCGCGCGTGAGTTGCACGACGATCTCGGTTCCGCGCTCACGGCGTTAAACATGCATCTTGCGATACTGTTCCAGCAAATGCCGGCCGAGCCGAAGCTGACCGAGCGTGCGGTACAAATCAAGGCGCTCTTAAGTTCGGTGACCCAGACTACACGTCGGATCCAGGTCGGATTGCGTCCCGATAAGCTAGATACTTTCGGGCTCAAGGTCGCGATTGCCGACCAGGCACTGGAATTTGAAAATTACACGGGGGTTGTCTGCCACGCCTCCTTACCCGATGAAGAACTTTCCTATCCATCCACGTTCGATATCGCGCTATTTCGCATGGTACAGGAAGCCCTGAACAATATTGCCAAACATGCTGCCGCGACACGGGTCGATGTGGTGCTGGACGATACCGACGACGAAATCATACTCAGCATCCGCGACAATGGAATCGGCATGCCGACAGGGCAACCGGCCGGCAGCATGCGGCATGGCTTGCGCGGCATGCGCGAACGGGCCGGGTATCTCGGTGGTGACGTCAGGATCGTCAGTACCGCCGGAAAAGGGACAAGCGTCATCATCACGCTGCCGAAAACCTTTAACACAATTCTCCCTGAAAGCAATGAAGATCGGGCTGCCTGACGGGCCGACTATATGGCGCTGCATAATGCGGCCGTAATGCAGCCTGAAGTGGAAAACGTGTAGCCGTCCGGACAGAATGGCATCCTGTCCGAAAACCGGTTTAATCGATCAGGTTTTGCTTGATTGCGTAATAAATGATGTCAGCATTGTTTTGCATGTTCATCTTTTCCAGGACGCGCGAGCGATAGGTGCTGACGGTTTTCACGCTCAGGCATAATTCGTCGGCAATCTTCGTAACGCCGTCGCCCTGGCCCAGCTTGTAAAAAATCTGGTATTCACGGGCCGACAGCATTTCATGCAAGGGCTTTTGGGTATCGGTGGTTGAGGGGTCCGCTGTCAGGAGTTCGGCCACTGCCGGGCTGATGTATTTATGGCCCCGTAAGATTGTATGGATGGCATTGACCAGCTCGGTTGCAAGGGCTTCCTTCTGAACATATCCGCTTGCCCCACTGCGCAGTATCTGGACCGCATAACGGTTTTCCGGATGCATGCTTAGCATGAGCACCGGCAGTTCAGGCTTCTCGCGCTTGATCTGCTTGAGTACTTCGACGCCGCTCTTGTCCGGCATTGCGATATCAAGTAGCACAATGTCCCATTCCCGGGAGCGGATAAGTCGGATTGCTTCCTGCGCCGTGGCCGCCTCGCCGGCAATCCGCATGTCAGGGATGTCAGCGAGAAAATGTTGAACGCCGGCCCGCACCACCGCATGATCGTCGACTACCAGGATATCTATCATGTTCAAAAAACTTAAAGGTTGGTGTTACTACAAAAGGATGACTGGTTAACCGGTTCGTTTGTAAGTATTTTAGCCTGATATTCATTGAGCCGGTTATATAGTGTTTTCAGGCTTACCCCTAATACTTCAGCCGTCTGCGTCTTGTTTCCCCCACAATATCCAAGCGTTGCAAAGATCAGTCTCTGTTCAGCATCGGCCAGGCGGCTGCCAAGCGGAAAGGTAACACAATCGGTTTCCATCACCGGCACGGCCTGCTTCGTCGGCCCTACCGCAGCCGTCAGATCGAGATCATGGTCCGCCAGAATATATGCGCGGTGTACCATATTCTTTAGTTCACGCACATTGCCCGGCCATGGATATTCATGCATGAAGCGGCGCGACGACCGCGAAAATACTTTCCGGGTGCCTTCTTCTTCATTCAGACGATCCAGAAACAGCTTGGCCAGCAATTCAATATCATCGCCGCGCTCGCGCAGCGTGGGCATCGCGATCGGAAAAACCGACAGTCGGTAAAACAGGTCGCTACGCATCACGCCAGCCTCGACCGCCTGTTGCGGATCGCGGTTGGTGGCCGCAATGACCCTTACCTTCACTTGCATTTCCTCGTCCGCGCCGACCCGGCAAAAACGCCCGGTCTCAAGCACGCGCAGCAGTTTTACCTGCATGTCCATCGGCATTTCGGTCAGTTCGTCGAGAAACAGGGTGCCGCCGCTGGCCCGCTCGAAACATCCTTTGTGCATTCGGATCGCGCCGGTAAAGCTGCCACGCTCATGGCCAAACAATTCCGCTTCAATCAGCTGCGACGAAATTGCCCCGCAATTCAAGGCAATGAAAGGCTTGTTCTGTTCCCGGCTCAGCCTATGGATTTCGCTCGCCACTAATTCTTTACCGGTGCCGCTTTCCCCGGTAATCAAAACATTAGCCTTGGTCGGAGCGACCTTTTCAATCAGCCTGAATAAATGCTGCATCGGTTCGGATGCACCGTACAGGTCACCGCACCGCAGCAACTGCTGGCCATAAACATCTGGCTGCGGATTAGCCGCCTCCTCGCTCTGGGCGTGCAGTGCAGCAATCGCTTGAGAGTCAAGCATGGGTAAGCCCACAACGTTGCCACATACCTTGAATCCGTTATTCATGGAGATCTCCGGTCTATCAGTTTTGAAAATTTTGCTGCGATAATTTTTGCAGAAATGCAAATTTTTCAATACCCGTGTTTCTCCGATTCTGGTGTAGGACCTTGCTGACACCTTTATAGCAGCTTATTAGTCCTCGCGGTGATCAGACAGTCACCGTAGCAATGTTATGCCATGGAATAAGACTCCAGTTCTTGTGAAATTGCAAACATCAGTAAATATTGCCGCGAAGTTTTTACCACCCAGGCAACATCTACAAATAGAATAAGAGCGCTTGCTTGATTATTCTAATAAAAGGAGACAGTAATGAAATTCAGCTTCGCTCGTCGTATGCTGGCCGCCGCCGGCATCTCGCTTCTGGCATTTGCGTCAGTCCACGCACAGCAACAAATGATTTCAATTGGCACAGGAGGCACTGGTGGAGTCTATTATCCGCTTGGCGGCGGCATGGCCAATATTCTTTCCAAGAAGCTACCGGGAACCCAGGCCACGGCCGAAGTAACCGGCGCATCGGTCGACAACCTGAAGTTTATTCGCGCCGGAAAGATGGATGTCGGTTTCACGATGGCCGATGCAGCCTGGGACGCTTATCAGGGAGTGGACAAGTTCAAGGATGGAAAAGTCAACGCCCGCACCCTGATGGCGCTTTACCCGAATGAAATCCAGGTCGTGACAGTGGAAGGCAGCGGCATCACCAGATTTGCCGATCTAAAAGGCAAGCGCATTTCCACCGGGTCGCCGGGTAGCGGAACTGAAATTGTCGCTTTCCGCATGCTGGAGGCCGCAGGCATCGACAAGGACAAGGATGTCAGGCGCGAACGCCTGAGCGTGGCCGAATCGGTGAATGCGATCAAGGATAAAAAGATCGATGCAATGATTTGGGTCGGCGGCATTCCGACTGCGGCGATCACCGATCTGGCCGCGACCCCGGGTACCAAAATCAAGTTGATCGACCATTCGGAACTGCTGGAGCCGATGAATAAAAAATACGGGCCGCTCTATACCAAGGGCGCCATTCCGGCGAATTCCTACGCGGGCCAGGATAAGCCCAATGCCAACATTGCGGTCTGGAATCTGCTGGTGGTCGATGCAAAAATGAGCGATGACATGGCTTACAGGCTCACCAAGACGCTGATGGAAAGCCAGCCTGAGCTGGTTGCAGTGCACAAGGAGGCGACCAACATCTCGGCAAAAAACCAGGGTGTGACCTCACCGATTCCCTATCATCCAGGCGCGAAAAAATACTTCGAAGAAAAGGGCGTACGCGTTCAATAGGGCGCCGCGGCATTGCCGCGCGAAGTCCATGCTTTGCCGTGCTACCAGGACAGCCGCCGCGCGCATGCTCCTCGTTGAAGGAGCGGCGTCGCGGTGTGGCTGACGAATGTAGGTGAGAGGAGAAAAAATTGGCCAATGACCAGGCGCAGTCATCCTTGCCGCGTGAATCCGAAGCGGATGCGCTTTTCGAACAGCAGGTAAAAAAGGCGGAAGAATTCATTGCCCAGGAAGAGGGCGTCACCAACCGGCATCATGGTTGGCTCGGGGCGCTGATCACCTTGCTGCTGGTAGGAATGTCGCTGTTTCACCTCTACGCCGCGTATTCGATTGTCCCGACCGCGGTGCTGCGACCGGTTCATGTGGGCCTGATGCTGGTGCTGACTTTCCTGCTTTTCCCGGTGGGAGCACGGTTTCGAGACCGCGTTATGTGGTTCGACATCGTGCTGCTGCTGCTCGGTGCGGCGAGCATTGCTTACCTGCTGGCGGGCGGCGATGATTTCTGGGACCGCAACAGTGAACCGGCCGCCATCGACATCTGGATGGGCCTTGCGCTGATCGTGCTGGTGCTGGAGGCGGCCAGGCGCACCACCGGCTGGGTCATGCCGCTGGTGGTCATGCTGTTCATTTGCTACGCGTACCTCGGACCCTGGCTGCCTGGGCAATGGGCGCATCGCGGCTATGATACCGCCAGCATCGTCGGCGTCATGTACATGACGCTTGAAGGAATATTCGGCACCGCAATCGATGTCTCCGCCACCTTGATTATCCTGTTCACGATATACGGCGCGTTCCTCCAGCAGTCCGGGGCCGGCAAGTTCTTTCTGGATTTTTCATTTGCGGCGCTCGGTTCCAAACCGTCCGGAGTAGGGCGCACCGTGGTGCTGTCGTCTTTCTTGCTGGGCGGGCCATCCGGGTCGGGAGTCGCCACCACCGTCACGATCGGATCGGTTGCGTATCCAATGATGAAACGGGCCGGCTATGACCCGGCGGCCGCGGGCGGTTTGCTGGCGGCCGGCGGCCTGGGCGCCATCATTTCGCCGCCGGTGCTCGGCGCGGCGGCGTTCCTGATTGCGGAATTCCTGAAGATATCCTACACGGCCGTGCTACTGATGTCGGTCATACCGACCCTGCTGTACTATTTTTCACTACTGCTGATGGTGGAACTTGATTCACGCCGTTACAGGCTGCGCCTGGCCGACGGCGATGCGGCGGTCGGCCAACCCCGGTCACGGGCTGCGGTGCTGCTGGGCATGATGCGTCGCCAGGGCTATCATTTCCTGTCTCTGCTTTCGATCCTGGCTTTCATGCTCGCCGGCTTTTCGCCATCCATGTCGGTATTCTGGGCCACGGTGGTCACCGCCGCCACCGTGTTCGTCGGCCGTCCGGTCAGGCAGGCGTTGCGCGGTGTCTGGCAAGCCTTGCGCGACGGTTCGCTGCAGATGCTTAATGTCGCGGCCACCTGTGCCGCGGCGGGGCTGATTGTCGGCATTGTCGCCAAGACCGGGCTGGGGCTCAAGTTCAGTAATATCGTGATTTCCTATGCCGGTGGCGACCTGTTCCTGACGGCGCTGTTTACGGCTCTGGTCGTGTGGGTGGTGGGCCTTGCGGTGCCGGTGACCGCAAGCTACATTATTTGTGCGGTAATCGCGGCGCCCGCGCTAATCAAGCTGGGTGTGCCCGACTATGCTGCGCATATGTTTATTTTCTATTACGCGGTTTTGTCGGAAGTGTCGCCGCCGACCGCGCTCGCGCCATTTGCGGCCGCCGCAATTACCGGCGCCGACCCTTACAAGACCACGCTGCAGTCATGGAAATACACGATGCCGGCATTTGTCGTGCCCTTCATGTTCGTGTTGACGCCGGACGGAGTCGGGTTGCTGCTAAAGACACCGCCTGGCGGCGATTGGTCCCAGGTTGCATGGATCGGGGCCAGCGCCTGCATCGGGATCGGCGCCATCGCCGCCGGGCTGCAAGGGTGGCTGTTTCAACGATGTGTCTGGGTTGAGCGGCTGCTGCTGATGGCAGGAGGGCTGGCGCTCGTCTATCCTCATCCCGTCAGTGATGCGGCAGGGTTTGGATTGCTGGTCGCTGCAGTCGTGATCCATGTGGTGCGCTTACGGTTTGCCAAGGCCGCTGTCGTAAAAATTTGAGCGCGTAAGTGGAAACCGGCAAAGGCGTAAGCCGGCAAGCCGGACAACACGCCGGTCGGCAGGGCAGCCGGCAGCGGCACGCCGGCAAGCACGGTGGCGCGCCGGCATGACGGACAGGAAAGGATAGCGGGGGCATCAGGTAGTTCAGGATGGCTTGTGCTTGTACGGGGATGCGTTCGGGCTGGCACGGTTGAAAACGCCAACATCGGTTCTTGGCTTGATCAGGATATTCAGGTTCGTCGACCTAATCTTTGGGTCACCAAATCCGGCAGTGCCATCGAGTTCGAAGAGGACTGTGGTCTCGACTTCCAAGGTCGCTGTACTTTCCGGATGTCTTATTTCGCCCGCCATGGTATCCCCCAGAGTGAGAGAGCGGACGTCGTCCGACCAGGCCGTGAATACAAGCTTGATTTGCCCGGTTGAATGTCGCTCGAAAGTATAGGACGTATCCAGTTTCGGTTTCGGGTACACCGAACGGCTATCCCATGTCTTGATTGGGAAATCGATATTATGTAACAGATAGGCATCCCAAAAAAAATCGAGCATTCTACTGTTCGCCACAGAACTGACGTGATACGGCAGAACGCCATTTTCGCCCTCCCCAATATATTTGACGAATTGATCAATTGTTTCGCAATCGTAAGTCGTGCCGTCTTTGCCGGTCAGGAAGTACTTGGTCAAATCGAAATTGCGCGCGAAATCCTCATCAAAAAAGTTCACCAGATCGCGCTGGAAAGTAACCTGGCTTTCCAGCGAATCCGATGTACCCGGAATATTTGGGAAATACTGTCTTTTGGCTGCATCTTCCCATTCCGCTATTCGCTCGACGGTGGTGTCAATCGTAGCTGAAATAGTCCGGTTCGTGGCGCGCCGCTGTCCTTCCTTCAGTAAGCCATCCAGGAATCGCATGCCACGTCTTTTGTCATTCTTGTCCACATATTTGAGGAAAATATTGGAATTCTCGTCGTCTTGTGGCATCCCGAAAACCATTTCGAAATAAATCATCAATGCGTCATATACCCTTTGTTCAAATTGTGAAGGGCCGGAACTATGCAATCCATAGTAAAGACCATGATTGACGAACACGAAGGCAATCACATTCTTCATGTAACGTTCCCTGTCTCTGGGGACGTGAGTCATGAACGCCTTATTCTTTCCGAGTTCGTCTACTAGCTCAGCCAGCATTATTTTCGCTTCAAGGGGAAAGTTTTCAAACGCCTTTTCAGTTCGACCCGGGCTTTCTGTTTTTGGCCGTATGGGCAACATGCTGTTACTCTTGATTATTCTGGCTGGGAGAATGTTGTCGCAAATGCTGCGCGCAACCTTGCTCATCTCACTCCAATCAAAATTGTGTTCCTTTCCCGGGGCCGGCAAGAGTTCATTCGCACCGTCCTCGGTCCGATTACGTATGAAGTCCGCGATTGGATCCACAAGCGGCCTGCATGCCTCGCCGAAAGCCTGCAGCCATGCCCTCGGCTTTCGGGTCTCGTCCGCGAAAAACAACCCCGCAAAATCCGCCGCAGCAATTTCATCCAGCGTTCTTCTTAACGACGCCAGGTTCATTTTCCATTCCGGCGGCCGGCTGAGATGGATGGATACCGGGTCGCCGGAAGGCGAGTCGGGCGGATTTAACTTGGCGTTAAAACTCTTCCGCCGCGAAGAGTTCCGGCCATTTTCGAGCTGAAACGGCGGAGGCGTGAAACGCGGACTGGGCTCGCCGGATGGGAACTGCCTGGGGCGAGACGGCTTGGCCGGGGTGCTCAAAGTCGGATACGTTGCGAACGTTTGCGGTTGCGGCTTACGGATCTTGGCGGGTGTCGGGACGCGCCGCTTTCGCGGCGTGCGCAGTTCGGTTACCACCGGTGCTGCCAGGCTGTTCGAGTCAACGGCGCGCGCCTGTTTTTTTTCTCCGAATGACGACGTGCTCGACGACACGGTGCTTCGATGCGATTTCGTCGACGATGTTTCGCTCGCCGAGGAAGTGCCCGCGGAAGTCACGTTCCCGGTTCTGCTTGCCCGCCCCGGGGTTGCCGAACGGCTCGTCCTCCTGAAGTCTGCCATGATTTAGGTCCCTTGCAAAAATGCGTGATGGTGCTGGCGATCGCGATGATCGCGGCATTTGGTTTGATCGATATGGATGCACTGGCCGCGCAACATCTCACCGACCTAGGCATGAGTAACATCATTGCGGAAATGGTTCCATCGACACGAAGCCCGCCGGACCGGGAGCACCTAATGCCTGCCGCGCAAACGACCGCGATTATCAGTCGAACGCGATGTTGTAGAACAGCGAAAGTACACTGCGGGTGCCGGCCTCGGCTTCAATCGTGAGCCGCGGCGTTAGCGTGTAACGCAACAGCACCGCACTGGTCGCGGTTTGCAAGCCTTGCTGATAACTGACATAGAGCCGCGAGGAAATCTGCTTGCCGAGCGTGATAATCCGCTGCTGCAGCGTGTCATTGCTGGTGGACAGACTAAGTGTATCGAGCCCGAACGCGGTCGCCAGTTGCGATTGCACGCCTGCGGCGGCACTATCGGCAAGCAATGCGCCGGCGGCGCTTTGCAGTGCACCAAGATCAGCGCCGCCCGCCGCATTAAGCCGGCTGCCGAGCACCAGCCAGGATAGCTTTTCCGCATCGGGCACGGAAGGTTCGGAAACCAGCGTCACGCGCGGCGCCAGTACCGTGCCGCGCACGCTGACGCCGGCTTCTACTTCCTGGCCGCGCCGCATGGCAAGAATGTCGAGCGCCGGATTATTGATCGGTCCGGTAAAGCGCAGCAAACCCTGTTCGATCACAAGCGCGCGGCCATATGCAGTATAGGTTCCTTTTGTAACCTTGAGCGTCCCCTGCGCCTGCGGCGGCTCACCGCCGGCACTCACCAGGCGGACCTCTCCCTGCAGGGTCGCATCGATGCCGCGGCCTTTCAGGCTGACGCCCTCGCCGAGCGAAATGCCGACATCGAGCGCCGCGGCGATCTGTCCGGACGATTTTTTGGCGCGACCGACGATTACCACGTCATCCGACAATTGCGGCGCGCCCTGGCGGCCGATATCGAAAAAGCCGGAGTCGACCGCGAACTTGCCGTTTATCTTTGCTTTCCCTTCCGCCAGCATGACCTGGGTTCGTCCGCTGATAACCAGCTTGCGGTCGGGCCGATTCAACAGCGGATAGCGCCCGGCTTCCAGTACCAGCTGCGCCGCCGGCTTGCCGCTTGCCAGGTCGATCGGGCCGGTCATTTGCAACTGGCCGTCGCCGCTTTGGAACCGCAAGCGCGTTACCAGCAATTCGGTGCCGCGGAACTCGCTTTCCAGCACGCCTTGCCGCAGGTCGACGCCGAGGTCCGAAAAAAAGAATCGCAATTCGCTGCCGTTAACCTGCCCGGTCAGACGCGGCGCGGCGAACGTGCCGCCCAGCGCGACGGCGCTTTGAACGCGCCCTTCGGCGCTGAGCGTGGGTGAAATCAGGGGCCCCGCCCACGCAATCGATGGAACGTCGATCCGGGCGGTGCCGGAGAGCGCTGCGCCGGGTGCGATCGAGAAGCGGTTTACCCCGCCTGACATGCGGGTGCTGGCATTAATGTCGATATGACCGAGCTGGCGGCCGTCGGCGGCCAGCTGCAGCGTTATCTGTCCATTGGACGCGCTTGCACTGGCTTCGAGCCGGTTCAGGCCGAGCGCCACCGGCGCATCGCCACGCATTACGATGTCGCCGTGGCGCCGGCGCGCGTTGATGGAGCCGGAGATTGTATCGGCGATATTCACATCCCACTCGCCATCGACCACCAGGTCGCTGCCGAGCGCCGGCGCCGGGCTTACGAATTTCAAGACCTGCGCGATGTCCAGTCGTTCGACCCGTCCGCGCGTGACAATCCGGTCCGGTTCGCGCAGGAATTGCGCGACGTCGACCAGCGCCGCGCTGGCTTCAAGCCGGAACCGGCTGAGCTGTATGCGCTGCGCCGAGATGCTTACTGGCGCAGGCGCCGCCAGCCGTGCAGTGAATCGGCCGCTTGCATCAACCCGGTCGATCGTGCCTTGCCACTGCGGTGCGCGCGCCAGATCGCGCAAGCCGCCGGTCGCCTTGAGAGCCCATCCCTGCTGCGGCTCCCTGACTGTGAGATCGATAACATGTTGCGCACTGGTGCCATGCGCCCTGAGCGTGGCCTGTTCAGCCCGCAATTCGCCGGATGACATTTCTTGCAAGTCAAGCTCCAGGGCGAGCGGTGCGGAGGGCTGCGTCCCGAACCGCATGCGAGCCGAGATTGCGGCCAGCTGTTGGGTGCCGCTTCTCACGCCGCGCGCACTGCCTTCGATCGCGGCGGCATCGATGAATAACGGGTTGGCGCGATCGATATCAATATCGGCCTTTCCTTGCGAAGTGTCGATTTGCGCGCCGGCCGGAATGCGCACGCGGCTGGCTTTCCATTCCGCGCTGATGTGCGGCCGCGCCATAGTGCCGCGAGCGCTGCCGTTCAGGTCGATCGCGCCGCTGAAGCCGGGACCAAGCTGTTCGAGTTGGGGCGCATTTAAAGCAAATGTCAGCCGCGAAGTTTTCTGGGAAAGTTCGCCCTGCAATGTCAACTGATTGGCCCCGGCGCGTAACAGCAGATTGGGAACGTTGATGCGGTCGCCGCGCAATTGGGCTTGTCCGTCGCCTTGCAATGGCTGGCCCGACAGCCGGCTGTCGGCGATCCGGAATGCCAGGTCGGCCGTCAATTGCGGTGCGCGGGCGCCGCGCACGGAAAAATTTCCATTCAGGTCCAGTGCCGGCAATTGCGGGAAGTCGCCCAGGTCCTGCAACCGGAAACGGCTGACGCGGCCTTCCGCGCTGAATGTTTGCCGGTCGGTCAGCCCGGCATGGCCGCTCAGGTTTATGCGCGCCTCGCCGAGACGCAGTTCGGCACGGTCGACGCTCAGGCCGGTATCGGCGAGCAGCGCATGCGCAGACAGCATCAGGCTGTTTTTCTTGAGCGGCTCGCTGAGGGCGATCGTGAACTCTTGCTTGCCGCCCGCGTGGCGTATCGTCACGTTGCCGGCCAGCCGGGTTTGCCGCAGCGTTTTATCCACGCGTTGCAAATCGAGCGCCCTGGTCTCGAGCGCAAGCATCACCGCGCCATCCGAGTAACTGCCGTTGCCGGTCACGGTGCCGGCCGGCCGCGCGGCTGATCCCAATGCCATGACGATATCATCGAAATAAAACTTCCCGGCGCTTTGCCGGAGCCGCATGCGCAAGCTCGCCAATGGCAATTTCCTTTCGTTATACATGCCGGCCTGCGGGTTGCTCAGCGTCAGGTCGCCATTGCCGTCCGCCCCGACCGCGAGCCGCAGGTCGAGCTGTGTACCCGGCAACCCGGGCGCCAGCGCAGCGAGGTCCAGTCCGGCGACTTCCAGGTTGGCATTGCCCAGAGCCTGATCGGAAAATGGTTTCAGCACGGCGCCGCCCCTGACTTGTGCCGTTGCTTTGGCCTGTGTGACGGCAAGGTCGATGCTGGCGACGAGTTCGGCCAGGCTGCCGTTGAGGCCGATGCGGCCGCGGGCGCCGACTGTCCGCTGTTCGATGTTGGCTTCAGCGCCGCTCGAAACCTCACCATTTACGGCAAACGGCGGCGTCGCTCCCAGCGTCAGCTTGCCGCTGAAATCGCCGGTCACTGGACGGCTATCCGTCAGCGAGCGCACGGCGAGCCGGTCCAGCCCGAGCTGATAACGCGCGCCGTCGAAATCGAGGTTGAACGCGAACCCCCCCAGTTCGACTACGTTGACCGGACCCCAGCCGATACTGCCCGCATCGACCTGCACTTGGTCGATGTGCAGTTTAACCGGCAATGCGAGGGTGTCGGGCATCCGTAGCGGTTCCGTTTCCTGCTCGATTTTGCTGGTGATCTTAAGATGACCGATACGCAACAGGGTAACGTGCAGGCTGCGTTGCAATAGTTCGGCCGGCCGCCAGTCGAATTGCAGATCCTTTAGCAGGATTTGCTGGCTTGCCGTTTCGATCCGGAGTTCACCGATCCGCAATGGGCCGGCCAGACGGCCCTGTATGCCGGTTGACTGCATGGCGCCGCCGACGCTCCGGTTCAACAGTGAAAATGCGACGCGCGCTCCGCTGCCGGTCTGCATCAGCCAGGCGCCGAGCGCCACCAGCAGGACAGCGATTCCGGCAATGACAAGCAGCGCCGTACGGGCGCCATGGCGGCCGGCCGGGGAGGATGGTTTGTGGTCGTCAGAAGCCATAGCCGACCGAGAAATGCAGCCGCGGTTCGCGCGTCTCGTGGGCGAATGCAAGATCGAGATTGACCGGCCCGATCGGGCTGCGCCAGCGGGCGCCGACACCGCTGCCTTGCCGCAGCCGGAAGCCGCGCCAGGAATCGGCGGCATTGCCGGCGTCATGAAATACCGCCGCGCCCCATTGCGGCGTGATCTGGTAAACCAGCTCGGCACTCAAGACAGCGAGCACCCGTCCTCCGACAATAGCGCCGTTCAGCGGCACTCCCAGGCTGTTGTACGCATAGCCGCGAACTTTCTGATCACCGCCGGTGCGAAACAACAGGTCGTCCGGAATCGTCTCGCGCGGAGCGCCGAAAACCTGGCCGCCCTGCGCCCGCAGCACGGTGTTCCAGCGGCGGTCGAAAGGATGCAGCCAGGTTGCCTGCGCAAGCACGCGGCCGATATTTTGCTGGTTCAACAAGCCGCGCGGGCCGGCCGCCAATTCAGCCGAGGCGACATAGCCGCGCTGCGGCGAGAGCGGCCGATCCAGACGTCGCCTGGTATAGGTGTAGGACGCAACCAGGGCCCGCCGGTTATTGGGCTCAAGGTCGGGGACTTTTTGCCGGTCCACGAAAAACAATGCCGCCCAGCTTTGTTCATTGTTCTTGTCGGGACTGGTAAGACGCGCGCTGGTGTTTATCTTGTCATTGATTTCCCGGTTGATATCGGTGCGCTCATATGCGGCGCCGAAGCTGGGCAACCAGCCGTTGCCGATCGGCGGCAGGTACAGGTCGGTTTTGACGGTACGCGTGAGCCGGTCCAGTTTCAGCTCGGACTCGGTACGCCAGTCGCGACCGAGAAACTGGCGGTCCAGCCATTTCACGCGCACATTGGCGCCGGTATCGGTTGAAAATCCGACGCCCAGCTGCAGCCGCTTGCGTTCGTTCTCACTGACGTCGACGCGCACCGGAACCCGGTCCGGATGGTTCGGATCGACTTCGATTGTGGTGAACGCAGAACGAAAATATCCGGTGTCCTGCAAGCGGGCTTGCAGTTCATTCAGGCTTTCCTGTGAATACGGACTGCCGGGCTTGATCGGATTGAGCGCATCGATCTTGTCGCGCGAATAGCGTTCCAGGCCCTGTATCTGTAATTCGCCAAATGTGAACGCCGGACCCGAGTCGGCCTCGACCTTTAACTGCGCAGTGCCCTGCGCAGGGTCGATGCGTGCTTCGCTGCTGGCGATACGGGCTGCGGGATAGTCGCGGTTCAGCAAGCCTTTCAGCAATGTGCCCTTGGCTTCATCCCATTCGGCCTGCCGGAATCGTTCGCCGGCTTGCAGGCTCCACTGACGCCGCAGGCGTTCCACTCGCTGCGCGCGCGAGAGATTTGCCGCAATGTCGCCAATAAATTTGATGTCGACCGAATCGATCGTCACCGGCTTGCCGGGATTGATATTGAAACGTGCAACCGGGGGCGTGGCAGTCTGGTCCAGCGTACCTTCAATAACAGGTGAAAAATAGCCTTCGGTCGCCAGCAGTTCACGAATTTGCTGAGGCGCGACACTGACGCGGCGCTGCAGTTCATCGATGCCGACGCCGCTATCGGCGGCGCGCCGGATGATATCCAGGTTTTGTTCCAGCAGCGGCCTCAGGTCGCCGGCCCCAATGATTTCAACCGAATAGGCAGTGCTATCCTGTGCTCCGGCCGGGAAGGGGAGCGCTGAAAGCGCGATCAGTACCAGGATTGCAAGCGCCAGCTGCTTGGCAATTGTGCAGCCGGCCCATGTTGCTGATGTGGAACACAATGCAGTACGCGCTGGCTCGCAGAGCAATACGCTCCATTTCATAGTATATCCAAATCATCGGTGGCGACTGATGCATGAACGGTTCATGCATCAGACCGCAAATGTGCAGGCAGAAATTTCGCTTTGGAAATGGTAAAGCCTACATTTCCATCACTAAACTTTCTTGTGCAAAGTTAAGAGAATTTCGGAATGTTATCGCCGAATATATCATCTGCGATAAATCAGGTCGAAAGCGGGGAGGTGCGTTGAATACGGATTCGTATGCAACGTAATAAGACGCTGGAAGCCATGCGGCGTCGACCGCATGATGCGCATAGCGGCAATATATTATAGTTTTTGAAGTGAATTCGCTCTGGCGCAACAAGCGAATTCACTGGGCGAAACAAAGTCGCAATTACTGTATGCCAAAAATTACGCTACCGGCGGTGCCTGTGCTTCCAGGAATGGTTGTGCTTGTAGTGCCTATGCCTGAGATGCCTGTGGAACCAATACCGCTTATGCCAGTCGTTCCGATCCCGGTTGTGCCGGTTGCGCCGGTCGTGCCGGGAATGCCGGCGGTGGTTAGGCCGGTACCGCCAATATCGCCGACGCCGCCAATACCAGTCGTGCCCGGAAAGCCCGTGCTGGTCACGCCGCTGCCGCCAATGCCGGTCGTGCTCGGAATGCCAGTGCTTGTTACGCCGATACTGCCAATACCAGTCGTGCCCGGAAAGCCGGAGCTGGTTACGCCGGTGCCACCAATGCCGGTTGTGCCCGGAAAGCCGCTGGTTGTCACGCCGCTGCCGCCAATACCGGTTGTGGCCGGAAAGCCGGAGCTGGTTACGCCGCTGCCGCCAATGCCGGTTGTGGCCGGAGTTGTCGTGCCTGGCATGGCGCCCGCTCCAGTTGTGTTGGTTGTGCCTGTTGCAATCGCACCAGTCGTACCAGTCGCACCGGTCGCACCGGTCGCACCGGTCGTACCGGTCGCACCGGTCGTACCAGTCGCACCGGTCGCACCGGTCGTACCAGTCGTACCGGTCGTACCAGTCGCACCAGTCGCACCGGTCGTATCAGTAGCACCAGTAGCACCAGACGCACCAGACGCACCAGACGTGCCAGTCCCGGTGCCGTTCACACCCACGCCTGCGGTGCGTACAATTTGTCCGCGAATTTCACCGTTCGGTAAACTTGCACTCAGAACATTGAAGTAAAAGCCCCCCGTCTGAAGGGTGCCAACCTGCGGATCGGTCAATATTACCTTGGTCGTCCAGATTCCACTGGCCGGCGCAGACTCGGTTAGCGGAATAACAGGCGATCCGTTGAACCCGGCTTGCCCTTCATGAATATTTGCCGCGGTGCCGGCGACTCTCAGCGTGATCAAGGCCGCCGTCATGGCTCTCGTCGCCGGATCGACAATCACCAGCCCGATTCCGAGGCCAGCGCTCGCGGTCGGCGGGACTTCCTGCGCGCCCGTCACGATATTGGTAAAGAAGACCGGTGGAGTAAGGTTGGGCGAGGATGAAGTAACGCTGCCGCCAGTGATGTTGGAACTGGAAATCGGGCTTGAACTGTTGGAAGTAGTGATGTTGGTTCCGCTTGGCGGCAATTGCGCGAGCAGCTGACCACGGATTTCGCCATTCGGAAACGAGGGGCTATGCACATTCGCATAGTAATTCCCCGCCCTGAAAGCGGTGATCTGGTCGTCGGTAACAGACGTCTGGGTCGTCCAGATTCCACTGCCGGGCAGTGTCTCGGTCATGGGGAATATGATTGGTCCCGCCTGACCCGTTGCGCCCAGGTGAATATGCGCTGCGATGCCATTGATCCCGGTGGTGATGATCGTCGCGCGCATCAGGCGCGTTGCGGGGTCGATCAAGACCGCTGAGCTGCCGGTTGCGGTGCTGGGAACCGGCGGGACTTCCTGCGCACCGCTCAGGATTCCTGAAAACACATTTTCCGGCAAGCTACCGTTGGCACTGATGACTGCGTCGGTGGCAGCGGCATTGTTGCCATCATCATCACCGCCGCATGATGCCAGCGCCAGTGCCGCAAACAATGCAACCCACCAGCGCACGAATGGAGTGATACGCAATGATTTCATGAAATGCCTCCGGAACAGGTTAAGCGGAAAGGAACTGCCCATGGTTTTGAGTTCAGGTGATTTGCACTAGTCCTTGCAACCAGCCGCATGGGATGCAATTGGCAGGCTTGTATGGAATGGAATGCAGGCTTTGTGCCCGAACCGGCTGCGCCGCTTGCTGTCGCGGGATGGGCATGCATGGAATCCTCGCTGGACGGCATGACGTAATAACTACCATCGAGGTGTAAAATTTCCTGAAATCCGTTATTGCCCTACACTGGAGGTCTTAGCCATTCACCTGACAATATCCACGCCGCAAACATGACGGCCGGACCATTCAAACATGCATGAAATTAAACCCGGGCAATCAATCGAGTTGCTCAAGGAACTGCACATTCTTACCCGCGACGGAAAGATGAACCAGGACAGCCGGCGCAAGCTTAAACAGGTCTATCACCTGGTCCAATTCATCGAACCTCTGTTGAAGCAGGCACAGGAAACCCATCCGGATATTCGGTTGGTCGATCACGGCGCCGGAAAGTCTTATCTCGGATTTATTTTGTATGACCTGTTTTTCAAGACACTAAATGATGGTTCCACGATTTATGGTATCGAAACACGCGATGAACTGGTAAGCAAGTCACAGGAACTGGCGGCAAGGCTTGGTTTTCCCGGTATGTCGTTTCTGAACCTGTCGGTCGCCGAGTCGATCGAGTCAGGCTTGCTCCCCGAGCGCATTGATGTGGTCACTGCACTGCATGCGTGTAATACCGCAACCGATGACGCGATTCGTTTTGCATTGAAAAAACAGGCACGCTTTATCGTACTGGTGCCATGTTGCCAGGCCGAAGTGGCGTCGGTACTTAAAAAGAACAAGGGAAAGGCGATTGCAAAAGACGCCTTGACCGAGATATGGCGGCATCCCTTGCATACGCGCGAATTCGGTAGCCAGGTGACAAATGTATTGCGCTGTTTGCAACTGGAAGCGCATGGCTATCAGGTGAATGTGACGGAGCTGGTCGGGTGGGAACACTCAATGAAAAATGAACTCATCATTGCCACGTATAAGGGTTTGCCGGGTCAACGTCCAAGCCTGAGACTACAGGAAATCTTGCACACGCTCGGCCTGGACGAAATGCAGGACCGGTTTTTCATCGCGCGCTGACTGTAGTAGTCCATCCACTTGTTTCAATTCCCCGTCGGCCGGATGGACTTTCTTTCTTTGTAAGACAAATCCCACACCAGAATGGGAGGAACGCCGATGCTAAAGGCGGCTCTTTTCTGCGAGCATCGTTTCATACCGATATTATAAATCTAGAAATTCGGTCAACCGAGGTAGCGCAATAATACAAGTATTCACTTGCTCCTCGAGACTGGTCTCTGTAAACAAGTTGAGGAAGAAAAAATGCCAATCGCACACATCGCACAGTACACCCCGAAACAAAATCTTTTACTGGCCGCTTTGCCGGAAGCCGACTATCAGCGCTTGCTGCCTCACCTCGAGCCAGTGCAATTAAAGATCGGGCAGCCCTTGTATGAAACCGGGGCCCGGATGCGGCACGTTTACTTTTTAGCGAATAGCATTGTTTCTCTGCTGTATGTCACGCAAAATGGCGCCACCACGGAAATTGCCGTGATCGGCAACGAAGGCATGGTCGGCGTCGCACTATTCATGGGTGGTGAAACCACGCAGAACCCGACCATGGTCAAAAGCGCCGGCATGGCTTACCGGTTGAAGGAAAGCGTCATCAGGGATGAATTCAAGCACTGCGAAAGCGTGCAGCATATCCTGTTGCGCTATACCCAGGCGTTGTTGACGCAAATCACGCAAACCGCGGCCTGCAACCGGCATCATTCGATCGATCAGCAATTTTGCCGCTGCCTGTTGTCCAGCCTTGACCGGCTGACGTCGAACGAATTAAGCATGACCCAGGAATTTATCGCGACGACCCTGGGCGTGCGGCGAGAAAGCGTGACCGAGGCGGCGAAAAAACTGCAGAGCGCGGGCCTGATTCATTACACGCGCGGTCATATCACGGTCACCGACCGCAAGGGCCTGGAATCCGAAGTATGCGAGTGCTATGCAGTGGTGAAAAAAGAATATGACCGGATGCGCAAGGATGCGCTGGTGGACCGGATGCGGTCGGATGCATTAATCGCAGCTTGAAGCGGTTTTTGTAAAGGGGGCGCGAGGTTGCGGCCTTCTGAAGCCGCTCTAACGCCGACGCCGCAAAGGCGGACTTTGCCGTATGGTCAGGTAAAGCGCCTGATCCGAAATCAGGATCTCGTGCAGGAACCAGAGGAAACTGGCAATCTGGCCCAGCATCCCGGCGATAAACAACAGCGCAATGAAACCGGACAATCCGACGTTCGTGACATCCTCGATAAACAGCGCAAAGATCACGACCATCATCAGCAGCGCACAGGCACTATTCAAACCGATCGCCCGAAAAATTGCGCGCTTGCGGCGGTAGAGAACATCGAGTTCCTCCTGGTACTCGCGCTCCCGTTTTTCGGGCACGACAGTAGTACGTTCTTCCAGCATGAGGGTTCGGTCCACGATCCTGGCGAGCCGATTCGTCAGCACGCGCAATTGGGTGCCGACGCCGATCAACAACAACGATGGGGTAGTCGCCAGCTCAATGAGCTTGCCGACATTTCCGAGATCGATTTCCATATTATACGAATGCGGTGGCCGATGCGGCGACAATTGAGCGCATGTTACGCGACGGTCTCGCGAAGCGTGCTTGAAGCTCGCGTATCATGACTGCCTATTCTATCCGAAAGCGCAAACGATTCCGCCATGACCAAACAATTTTCCCCGGCCTGCGAACGTAACCGTGAGCCGATTTTTCAGGCCCTCCGCACCCTGCTGGCCGACCGCAGGCATGTGCTGGAGATCGGCAGTGGCACCGGCCAGCATGCGGTGTTCTTCGGCGCGCAATTGCCACATCTGATATGGCAGGCAAGCGATTTGCCGGAAAATCTTCCCGGTATTGTGGCCTGGCAACACGAGGCGCAACTGCCTAATGTGCCGCCGGCGCTGGTGCTGGATGCGGGATCGTCCACATGGCCGGATGGCGATTATGATGCCGTATTTACCGCTAATACCTGCCATATCATGGCCTGGCGGGAAGTCGAGTCCATGTTTGAAGGTGTGGGGCGGTTTTTGCCGGCTGGTGGCATTCTGTGTATCTACGGGCCATTCAATTACCAGGGTGCGTTTACCAGCGCCAGCAACGCGCATTTCGACGCGGCGCTGCGGGCGCAGGCGCCGCACAGAGGGATCCGGGATTTCGAGGCGCTCGACTATCTTGCGCTGGTCAATGGCTTGGTACTGGAGGCTGATCTTGACATGCCGTCGAATAACCGGCTACTGGCGTGGAAACGTCAGTAGGAGTCTGCGCGGTAGAAGGCAGCGAAGCGAAAGTGCGAAAACCGAAAACAGTTTGGTAACACCGATAAGCCCGAGGCGGCACCTGTACAGCGGGTTGCCAAAATGGACCGGTTTCCCGTGCGTTGCGGCGGGTATCCTTTTACCGCGCAGACTCCTGGATGATGTGGCGGCCGGGATTATTTGCCGCGGCCGTCGCTTGCTGCGTTTGCCAACGCGCCGGGACTGTTTGCGGCAGCGGCCGCGGCTGGCGCCATACCGGAGCCGGCGTTCGCCATGGTATCGGGCGCCGGTAGCGCACGGTCGGTCCATACGACATAATCGTCGACTGCGTACAATTTGCAAGGCTGGCCGCTGCTGCTCTGGCACGCTGCCATAACGCGCTGGACCGGATCATCGCCTTCCTCGGCCCAGCTCCAGGCGCCGGACGGCGATACCGCGAATGCCCGCGGCAAAGACCTGCCCAGGAAAGTGCGGTAGGCTTCGCGGCCTTTTTCCCTTAGATAAGGAATCGCATCGATATTGTCGAGAGCGGCATAATCGCTCTTTGGCATACGTGGTTCTTCGGCCAGGGTAACAACCTGTTCGGTCGGCATGCCTATCCTGCGCAGGAATTTTTCAGTTTCAGGCCACCAGATTTTGACGCCGTCCCGGCTGCCCAACAGATTATGGGCATCCTGCTTGAAAGCGCCGTATGCAACCAGTTGCGCATGGCCGCCTGATCCGACATACGCGTTATACAGCCTGGATGCGACGTCGTGATTGAAATAGCTGTCGTTTTGACCATAAAACCAGATGCTCGGCAAGCTGCTTCTTTTTCCATAATCCGCGAATGCGTCGACCAGCGAAGCCTGCCACTGGCATGGTCCACCATCGGTACGCAATCCACCGGCAAAATTAATCAGACCGCGCACGCCGGGAAAGCTGCGGGTGCCGAACGCCATCGTCGCAAGCCCGCCATAGGATTGGCCGGCTACCACGATGCGATCGCGGTCGACCCAGTTCTGTGCAACGGCATATTCAAGCGCACTCTGCAAATCGACTGCCTGGAGATAGCCGTTCCCGGTCATATTACAACCATAATCCGTGTAATTTCCAGTCGACCGGGAAAACCCCTTGCGCATCGGAATCATGACGGCATAGCCGCGTTTGACGAATTCGCGGCTTACTACCAGGAAACGGTCACGTTTTTGCAGCCGCGGATTGCCAGCCTGCTTTCCATGATTCATGATGACCAATGGGAATGGACCATTGCCAGGCGGCGTGAAAATCGTCGTTTCTAATTCGGTTGCCTGAGCGCCAGAGCCTGCCGGAACCATAATCACTTGTTCGTTCAGGGTATTGTCCAGTGCGAGTTGCTGGGCATGCCCGGCGCCGGCGCACGCAAATAACGCGAGCGCGGTCAAGCCGCCTGCAACGCTACGGGCTAGTCGGGGAACAATCGGGAAACGGAAACCAGGGAAAACGCCGCTGAACATAGTGAGTCCGTGATGTTTTGATGGAGGGCAACGTTTCCCATTCTAAACACCATATTTCTTGAACTCAATACGCAAAACGACAATTACGCAGGGTAATTTTTAAGCGGGTTTTGCAGGCATATAACAATGGCGTGCAAGCCTTATTAAAGGCACATTACTTTCGTGCCAAGGCACCGCGCGACGGTGCCAGACCGACAAGATAGTGGGGAAAATCAGGAAGCGGTGGCAGTCATCATGGCCTTGCCGGAACGGCATGCGACCGCTGGAGGAACTGCAGCACGGCAGCCGAGTTCGCTTGAAAACTCTTTCGTAATCACGAGCCCGGCACGATCGTTTATCGAGTACCAGACATTCTCCTTATAGGAAGGAAAGGTACTGATCAGCCCGATTTTGAACAGCAGCAAAACCGTTACCATTAAGATTGAAACGACGATCATCAGATAGCGGGCCCGCCGCTCATAAGTCCAAATCGAATCACGCATGATAGTTTCCTTATCGCAATGAAAATATCATGCCACGATTCAACACTTTGATCTATCCCCAATAGTAAGTTTAGCTAGCTGAATGGAATGTGTTGCTGATTTGCACCATGCGTTTCACCATCGAACTGCAGCATGGCACCGCTTCAATCGAGTGGCACACCCCGATAGCGTTTGACTTCGGAGGCGGTGACCATGCGCGCGCTATTGCCCCAGGAATTGCGGATATACGACACCACGGCTGCCACCTCCTCGTCATTCAGCACCGGTCCGAACGGTGGCATACCGTATGGACGCGGATTACCAGTGGTGCTGGGCGGATAGCCGCCGTTCAGCACGACGCGTATCGGATTGACGGCGAGCGGTGCGGTGAGCGACCCGTTGCCTGCCAGCGGCGGGTAACCAGTGGGCGCGCCGGCGCCCGACGCCTTATGGCATTCCGCGCAGTGTTTTTCGTACAGCTTCGCGCCGGATTGCAGGATGGCGGCGGTTTGCGCGTCGGACGGTGGCGCCGGGGCCACCTGCGGCGCCTGCACGCCGGAAGGCTGCGTGAGTGATTTCAGATAGCCTGCCATCGCGTCGATATCCGGGTCGGAAAGGTGCTGCAGACTTTTACCGACCACTTCCGCCATCGGTCCGTACACGGCGCCGCGTTCGGATACGCCAGTCTTGAGAAGATCGGCGATATGCCGTACTTCCCAGTTCGCCAGTCCAGCTTCGGCGGCCGACGTCAGCGATGGGGCATACCAGTTAAGAATCGGGATCATGCCGCCGCCCAGATCGGCCTTGGCAATGCTTGCGCCCAGTGCATTGCGATCGGTATGGCATGCGCTGCAGTGCCCCAGGCCCTGGATCAGATAGGCGCCGCGATTCCAGTCGGCCGTCTGGCCGGGCTGAGCCTGGTAGACGCCGGGACGGAAGTAGAGCGCACGCCAGCCCGCCAGCAGGAAGCGCTGGTTATACGGGAAGCGCAATTCATGCTCGCGATTTTGCAGGCGTACCGGCTCCAGCGTTCTGAAATACGCAAACATCGCATCCGAATCGGCGCGCGTCACCTTGGTGTAACTTGGGTAAGGAAAAGCAGGATACAAAAAACTTCCGTCTTTTGACTTCCCATTGTGCAGCGCGCGCCAGAAATCATCGGCGTTCCAGCTTCCGATCCCGGTCGCCACATCGGGCGTCACATTCGGTGCGAAGATAGTCCCGAATGGAGTAGGGATGGCGCGCCCACCGGCATAAGGCTGGCCGCCGCGGACCGTGTGGCAAGCCATGCAGTTGCCGGCGCCGGTAAGATATTTTCCCCGCGCGATCTGCTGCGCAGTGTCGGTGACCGGCGCACCCGGTTCCGATTTGCCCGGCTCATCAATGAATTCGATACCGAACAGAATGGCCGGAATGATAACGATCGCTGCGATCAATAAAAAGAAAATGCGCTTCATGGGTAACTTCGGTTATTGCGGCACGCCGCCGCAGGGAATCGGCAGTTTGCCGGGAGCCGATGGCGCGGGTGCACCGCTACTGTCCACTGGTTGAGATGCCAGCCAGGCCGATACCGCGCTGATGTCGGCGGGCGCCAGACGCGCCGCGATCTGTGCCATACAATCGGGAGCGGCGGCACGCCGGACACCGCTTTTCCAGGAGCCGAGCTGGGAATTCAGATAATCACGCGGCAAGCCGGTCAGGCCCGGGATGGCCGGCGCGACGCCGGTCAGCTTGCTTCCATGGCATGCGATGCAGGCCGGCACGTTCCTCGACGGGTCGCCCGACACGGCAAGCACGCGGCCGCGTTCAAGCGTCGCTGCGGAGGCATCGACGGCCTGCGGCGGCGGATAAGGCGGATGCAGGTTGGCGAAGTACTGCGCCATCTCCATCAGGTAGGCGTCCGAGAGATGGTCGACCATATAAGTCATCAGCGGATAGGTCCGGCGGCCTTCGCGGAAATTCAGCAATTGATTGTAAAGATAGCCGGCCGGTTTGCCGGCAATGCGGGGAAAATAGCCGTCATTCGTGGCGCGTCCTTCCTTGCCATGGCATGCGGCGCATGCCTGGACGCGTTGTGCCATCGGGTCACGGACAACTTCCTTTACAGGAGCAGCGGGGACGGCGGCGGCAGCCATGAGGCCGGCGCAGCCGATAACGGCGACGGCGAGATTTTTCAGCAACCGGCGCGGCCAGCCGGAAAGCGTGGCGGGCATGCCGATCCGCGCGATCGCAGGTTCAACTATTTTATTCATGGGACCAGTGGTGGCCCTTGCACGGCGGCCGATAGGTCAGCCGTGCAAGGGCGGAATGAAGGCGGTCCGCTATTGTGATTTTTTTTGCCCGTTTATAACAGATGCAGCCGGATGAAATATTTGCATATCAGATTGAAACGGCCGGGCTGCCTTCAGGAGCCTTCCGCCGCGCGCGCTCCATGTCGGGCCATCAGGCCGTCATACCGGCGGCGTTCATCAGCAACCGGATCAGCAGTGCGACCAGTCCGAGCGCGCCGATGCTGGCCGCCCATATCAGGATCAGCCAGCCGAGCTTCTTCCAGAAGGGCCTGTGCTGTCCGGCAGGCGGCTCCCTCAATGGTAGCCCTCCCCAGGCCTTACCTTGCCGCGGAAAACATAGTAAGCCCAAACGGTGTAGACCAGTATGACGGGGATGATCAGCAGGGCGCCGACCAGCGTAAACCCCTGGCTTTGCGGCGGCGAGGCCGCTTCCCAGATCGAGATCGACGGCGGAATGATATTGGGCCACAGGCTGATGCCCAGGCCGCTGTAACCGAGGAACACCAGCGCCAGTGTAAACAAGAACGGCGTCGCATTCGCTCGCCTGCTGACCGAGCGCAGCAACAGGTAAGTGCTCGCGACGACCAGCAGCGGGACCGGGGCAAACCACCAGATATTGGGAAAGCTGAACCAGCGCGTCGCGATTTTCGTATCGAGCAGCGGGGTCCAGGCGCTGATGACGACAATCACCGCGAGCAGTATCCAGGCCAGCCAGCGCGTGATCTGAAATGCGCGCGCTTGCAGGCTGCCTTCGGTTTTCATGATCAGCCAGGTGCTGCCAAGCAGCGCGAACGCGACCACCAGGCCGACACCGGTGAATAGGGAAAACGGCGAAATCCAGTCGAGCGGGCCGCCGGCGTAAGCGCGGTTGACCACCGGGATGCCCTGGATATAAGCGCCCAGCGTCACGCCCTGGAAAAATGTGGCGGCGAGCGAGCCGCCGATGAAGGCCTTGTCCCATAGATGGCGTTCATGCTCGCGCGCCTTGAAGCGGAATTCAAACGCGACGCCGCGAAAAATCAGGCCCAGCAACATGAAGATCAAAGGCAGATAAAACGCGCTCAGCACGACCGAGTAGGCCAGCGGGAACGCGGCCAGCATACCGGCTCCGCCGAGCACCAGCCAGGTTTCATTGCCGTCCCAGACCGGCGCCACGGTATTCATCATGACGTCCCGATCATCCTTGGTCTTGAAGAACGGATACAGAATGCCGATGCCGAGATCGAAGCCGTCCATGACCACGTACATCATGATGCCGAACACGATAATGATTGCCCATATGAGAGAAAGATCGATACCCATGCGCCCTGCTCCTAGCTGGTGGTGGTGCTGCTGTCGTTGTCCGCTGACGCCGCCGATAGCGGCCGCATAGGCTGCCGCTCCCGGCCCGGGCCGCCCGGCTTCGGCAGCTGTCCTTCATGCAGCACCGGACCGACCCGGATCAGCCGCAGCACATAAGCGGCGCCAGTGCCGAATACGGCGAAGTACACCAGCACGAACAGCACCAGCGTAAGCCCGAGCTGGGTGGCGCCATGGGCCGATACCGAGTCCGCGGTGCGCAGCACGCCGTAGACGGTCCACGGCTGGCGGCCGATTTCGGTCGTGAACCATCCGGCCAGGATAGCGATCAGCCCGGCCGGTCCCATACACAAGGCAAAGCGCAGGAACAGGCGCGATCGCCACAGTGTGCCGCGCCAACGAAGCCATGTGCCCCAGAGGCCGAGCGCGATCATCAGCAATCCTAGCCCCACCATGACGCGGAAGGTCCAGAACACGACAGTTGAATTCGGCCGGTCGGCGGGGGCAAATTCCTTCAGTGCCGGAATTTTTCCATCCCATGTATGAGTCAGGATCACGCTGCCGAGGCGCGGGATCTCAACGGCGAACCGGGTTTCCTCGCGTTTCATGTCAGGCCATCCGAACACGATCAGCGGCACGCCCTCATTGCCCTTGTTTTCCCAGTGACCTTCCATGGCAGCAATTTTCGCAGGCTGATGTTTGAGCGTATTAAGCCCGTGAAAATCGCCTATTACCGCTTGTAGCGGCGCCACGAACAGTGTCATCCATAAACCCATCGACAGCATTTTTCGGATCGCCGGATTATCATTGCCGCGCAACAAGTGCCACGCGGCAGACCCTATCACCAGCAAGGCCGTGGCAAGAAATGCCGCCACGCTCATATGCGCCAGGCGATACGGGAAGGATGGATTGAAAATGACTTGCAGCCAGTCGGTCGGGATGATCCTGCCGTTAACGATCTCGTAGCCCTGCGGCGTGTGCATCCAGCTATTGGATGCCAGAATCCAGGTGGTGGAAATGAGCGTGCCGATCGCCACCATCGCGGTCGACACAAAATGCAGGCCGGGTCCGACCCGGGTCCATCCGAACAGCATTACCCCCAGGAAGCCGGCTTCGAGAAAGAATGCGGTTAATACTTCATAGGTGAGTAGCGGTCCGGTGACACTGCCGGCAAAGTCGGAAAAATAGCTCCAGTTGGTGCCGAACTGATAAGCCATGACGATTCCGGATACCACGCCCATGCCGAAATTGACGGCGAATATCTTTGACCAGAAATGGTAAAGATCGCGGTAAATTTCCTTGCCGGTCCGTAGCAAGCATGCCTCCAGCACCGTCAGGTAGCTGGCAAGACCGATCGTAATCGCAGGAAAAATAATGTGGAAAGAGATGGTAAAACCGAATTGGATTCGCGCGAGATCGAGAGCGGATAACCCGAACATGTGGATTCCTTGCAAGCTGAAGTTACCAGGGCGTGTAACGATACTGCTTCCTTATTCTACATCCATGCGAAATAAATAACAGGCGCAACGGCGTTTCAATAATACGGATCAGCGCCGTCCTGGCAATCAGTGAATTATCCTGGTTCCTCGTCTGGCTTGGGCGCGCCGAAGGTTTGCCGATAGTGTGATTTAATGCTGGGTTGCAAGGAGTGCAGAACAAAAGATGAAACGCTATGAAACGCTTGCCGAAGAGCTGGCGCAGTCGATCCGTTCCGGAGTAATGAAGCCGGGCGACAGGTTGCCGTCGGTACGGCAGGCAAGCCGCAGCCGCGGCGTCAGTCCGTCCACCGTGTTCGAGGCCTATTATCGGCTCGAAGCCCGGGGTTTGATCCGCGCCCGCGAGCGGTCCGGCTATTACGTCATTGCAGGGTCGACAAGCTTGCCACCGGAACCGGACGCCGCATCGCACCCGGCCGAAGATTCCACCCCGGTGGATATCAGTCAACTGGTATTCGCGGTGCTCGAATCGAGCAGGACCCGTGACGTCGTCCCGTTCGGATCGGCTTTTCCGAGCCCCTTCTTATTTCCCATGGCGCGACTGGCCCGCGCCATGGCATCGACGGTGCATGCGATGGACCCGTGGAGCGCGGTCGACGATCTGACCCCGGGTAACGCTGGCCTGCGGCGGCAGATCGCATTGCGTTACCTGGCAGACGGCATGCAGGTGCATACCGATGAAATTATCATCACGAATGGCGCGCTCGACGCACTTAACCTGTGCCTGCTGGCTGTCGCCAGGCCGGGCGACTCGGTGATCATCGAGTCGCCGGCATTCTACGGCGCCTTGCAGGCGCTCGAGCGGATCGGACTGCAGGCGGTCGAGGTGCCGACCCATCCGCGCGAAGGGATCGACCTCGGCGCACTGGCCACGGCCATCGAGCGGCATCGGCCGAAAGCCTGCTGGCTCATGACAAATTTTCAAAACCCGCTGGGAAGCCTGATGCCGGATCAGAAGAAACGCGAACTGGTCGAACTGCTGACGCGGCATGATGTGCCGCTGATTGAAGACGACGTCTATGGCGAGCTGTATTTCGGCGCCCGGCGCCCGTTGCCGGCCAAGGCCTTCGACACCAATGGCCTGGTGATGCATTGTTCCTCGTTTTCGAAATGCCTGGCGCCGGGGTACCGTGTCGGCTGGGCAGCGCCCGGCCGCTATGCGCGGGCAGTTGCGCGGCACAAGCTGACCACCAGCCTGTCGGCATCGGCGCCGGCCCAGGCGGCGCTGGCCGAATATTTAAGCAAGGGCGGCTATGACAAGCATCTGCGCCAGCTGCGTCATGCCTTATCGGTGCAGCAAAGTGCGATGATGCAGGCCGTCGTCCGCCATTTCCCGCCCGGGACCAGGGCTACGCGTCCGCTCGGCGGATATTTCCTTTGGATAGAAATGCCGGGCGAGGTCGATGCACTGGAAATTCACCGCGAGGCATCGGCGCGCGGGATCAGCGTCGCGCCGGGGCCAATGTTCTCGGCGCAACATCGGTTTGCCAACTGCCTGCGTCTGAACTACGGCCATCCGTGGGATGACAGGGCGGAGGCGGCCCTGGCAACGTTGGGCCGGCTGGTCGCCGCGCGCGCCGGCGGCTGAACAGCCGCTCGAATGTTAAAAAATCCGGATTGGAGTTAATAACAATTTCAGTCAGCTTTTGCCGCTGTTAACCTCCTTTTTCGCGTGCTTCATGACGCACCGCATACATTATCGGACGCATCGACCTATGTCATCCGTATTACTTCGCGACTATAAAGACCCAATGCTGCTTTATATTCTGGATGAGCTTACAGGCAGCGTGAAAACCACCAGGTCTTTCTCTGAAACCGAAATACGGAATCCGGCCGCAGGCTTGGGAGCATGGTGGCAAGTCGGCTTGTTTCGTGGACGAAAAAACTTGTTTGTGGCCTTTTATACGGACAGGAAAACCCTGGTGCTGCGGATAGGCGATAAATATTTCGACTGGTCGAATATGAATATTTATGTCAGGCATGAAGCGACCGCGCCGATGATAAAGCGGCTCACCGTGTTTCGGAATGAGCAACCCGAATGCTCCTGGGCGTATTTCTATGGCGACTTCGAAACCAGGCAAGATAACGGCGCTATCCTTTCCCATATCGAAACTGCCACTGCCACGCCAGCCGACGTGCTGCGCATTGTCTATCGATGGACGGATCAGCTGGAAGGCAGGCATTCGGCCGATGAAGATTATTTGCGCGAACTCGAGCGGCGGGTCCAGGCGGGCCTTCAATAGGCCCGGTCCGGAGCAAACTACGATGCCATTCAACGCGATCACTTCCTTCCGGATTGCTTCCAACCAGCGAACCACGCGGCAACTGGCCAATGCGGTCATCGACTATGCGGAAGCAGTCTTGCGCGGTGACGTCATTGACCGGTGCGGCTCAGAAATCCTGGGCGACATGAAAAGCCTGCTCGCCAAATTTTCGATAGCGCTGCTTCGGTGTAAGCAGCCGCTCGGCCCGATATTATGCGGCAGGATTAATACAACAGACAGCGACGCGGCAGCACTGTTCTTCAGCTCGGTTTTGAAAAGCATGCAGTTTGCCGCAATGGAAAAATGGAGTGAACCACAAATCCGCTATTCCATGCGAGAGCGCCGGCTGGCTATTCGCTCGCTCAAATATATGTCTGCCCCGAAACCATCGGAACCCGAGACAGCGCTTACCGGTAAAGTAACTGTCTATTGAAGCAGGCGTTTCCCGGTAATCATGTCCGGACTGGCGTGTTCTCGCCGCTTTTTCCCGGCATGTCGAGTACCGGCCGGTATCGCGAATCAGGTTGATCGATATCAGTTGGCCATGCATGAACCATGGCAGACTTCATTGCTCTTTAATTTTTTACCTTGCGAGAGGCGGGCGCAAGCCGGCTTGCCTATTCTCTTCAAATGTTTACAACGGAGGATTGCCGTGACCAAAGCTAATCATATGAATCTCGCTTCTGCAGATGTACCCTATGCCGATGCGCTAGCGAAAAATCCGTTTTTTGCCTTGTCTTCAATGATCGCCAGTGTGTATGTCGATGCGATGCGCCAAAATATCGAGCAGCTGGCGGTAAGCTCGACAAGAATCATGCAGGAACAGGGCATTCAGGCCTGGACCAAGGCGGCGCAATCCTGCACTGAAGCGCTGGTGCACAATGCGGTCACGACGCAGGAGCAGGCGCTTGGACGCATTACACGGGCAAATCAGAAAGTATTTGAAATTGTTTCCAACGGAATGAGCCGGTAAGCGGCAAGCCTCGCGATGAAGGCGACGCGTCCGCTTGCTGCCAACCGCAGTGTCGGCAACGCGGTGTCGTTAACACCAGGGCTTTCTTCAGGATAGCGGTTCGTCGCCAGTGGCACGGAACAACGCCATCGGACACGGCGAACAGAACATCGCTTTAAGCAGGAATCAGAATGCTTGTGCTGATAATTCCGCGATTCCGTCCCTCAATCGAAATCGCGCCTTTTCAGTGTGTTTAACGCGTTTAACGCAGCGTAATTTTGAGTGAACGCGTCAGTTGGCGGCGCCTGCCAGCTTCCATTTACCATCCACGATTTGGACCATGACGCGTGCGCGCTGATCGAGCCCGAGGTGATCGGTCGCGCTCATGTTGACGATGCCGTGCGCGCCCGCCAGGTTCCGGGTGTTTTCAATCGCATCGCGCAAAGCCTTGCGGAATGCCGGCGTGCCCGGTTCCGCGGTCTTCAGTGCTTGCGGCACGGCGGCCGCCAGCAGGTTGCCGGCATCCCAGGCATGGCCGCCGAAGGTCGACACGTTTCCGGCGCCATATGCCTTTTCATAGGCATTCTTGTAAATCAGTGCCGACTTTTTGATGGGATTGGAATCGGGCAGCTGCTCGGCCACCAGCATCGGCCCGGACGGCAGCAGCGTGCCTTCGCAATCCTTGCCGCAGACCCGAAGGAAATCATTGTTGGCGACGCCGTGAGTCTGGTAGATCTTGCCCTTGTAGCCGCGTTCCTTCAGCGTTTTTTGCGGCAGGGCGGCCGGCGTGCCGGAACCGGCGATCAACACGGCATCCGGGTTGGAAGCCATGATTTTCAAAATCTGGCCGGTGACGGAGGTGTCGGGGCGCGCGAACCGTTCGTTGGCCACCAGCTTGATCTTGCGCAGCTCGGCCAGCTTGGCAAACTCACGGTACCAGCCTTCGCCATAGGCATCGGAAAATCCGATGAAGGCGACCGTCCTGACGCCGGCATCGGCCATGTGCGCGGTAATAGCGGTCGACATGTGCGAATCATTTTGCGGCGTCTTGAAAACCCAATGGCGTCTGGCGTCGACCGGTTCGACGATGGAGGCTGAGGCGGCCATGGAAATCATCGGCGTGCCCGACTCGGCTGCAACGTCAATCATGGCTAACGAATTCGGCGTGACAGTCGATCCGATGAGAAGGTCGACCTTGTCTTCGGTGACCAGCTTGCGGGTGTTTTTCACCGCGGTGGTGGTATCGGTCGCATCGTCGAGAACGATGTACTCGACGGTCTTGCCGGCGATCGTCTTGGGCAGAAGGGCGAAGGTATTCTTTTCAGGAATGCCCAGCGATGCTGCCGGGCCGGTCGCCGATACCGTGACGCCGACCTTGATCTGCGCCATTGCGGCGCCGGCAAATGCGATGGAAATCAGGGCAGGCAGCAGGGTGCCGATAAGTTTGGTTTTCATGGTTGTCTCCAATTGGATGAAATCTGGCGCGCATTTTTTTGAAACGCGCATTTTGAAACATTGCATAAAAAATAGATCGAGCCAACTATATCATCACGGATTGCCACAATCCACCAGAGCATTTTCATACCAGCCACCGTTCGCCGAATACTAATATTCTCCAATATCCCATAAATATGGTCTTGTAGCCCAACCAGATTCCCTGTAATTTTCGCATTCATTGCAAGCTTCGCTGCGCTGCCCGACCGGCTCCAACCACACGGAATACTATGGCTGCCCAATCATCCGATTTGATAACATTCCTGCACGCGCTAGAGAACATATTCGATGCATACTGCGACCATGTAGTAAACGCGCGGGCGACCCCATACCCGGCCAGCGAATTCGACGCGTTCTCGCTTGAATGGGACGAACAGCATGGTCAAAGCGCGCCGCCCGCCGGTGCACACTGAAGTTCTGGCTATACGCCCAGGTATTGCGTCAATTGCCCGCCTGACTGGCTCAGGTCACTGGACGAAGCCGCCATCACGATACGGCCCTTTTCCATCACCATCGCTAGATCCGTATGCGCTAATACTGCCCGATAATTACGATCGACGATCAGCGAACTAATGCCAGTCTCGCGAATCTCGCCGATAACGCGCCAGATTTCCTGCACAATCAGCGGCGCCAGTCCTTCGGTTGCTTCGTCAAGGATCAGCAGTTCCGGATTCGTCAACAGCGCGCGTCCGATCGCAGCCATCTGCTGCTCGCCGCCGGACAATTGTTGTCCGCCATGATCGAGCCGCTCCTTCAAGCGCGGGAATGTGGCCAGCACGCGATCGACAGTCCAGTCGCGCCGGCCGTTCACGCCTGCGCGCGCGCTCATGAGCAGGTTTTCCCGCACCGACAGGTTGGGGAAAATGCCGCGTCCTTCCGGCACATAACCGATGCCGAGACGCGCCATGCGTTCCGGCGGCGAGCCGGTCACATTGCGCCCGTTCCACTGGATTTGCCCGGACGCCGCCGGCACATATCCCATCAGTGACCGGATCAGGGTGGTCTTTCCCATGCCGTTACGGCCCAGCAGGCCGACCGCTTTGCCAAGCGGTATGTCAAGGTCTACCCCTTGCAGGGTATGGCTGTCGCCATAATAGGTATTAAGCGCTTTAATCTGCAGCATGGCCGGTCCCGATCAGTGTTCGCCAAGGTAAGCCACCTGCACCTCGCGATTGGCGCGGATTTTTTCAGGTGTGTCGCTTGCGATGACCAGGCCGTTGACCATCACCGTAATCTTATCGGCCACCCGGAACACCGCATCCATGTCATGTTCGACCAGCAGCACGCCATGGCTTTGCCGCAGGCGCTCGAGCAGCGAGAGCATGCGCTCCGACTCTTCGGCGCCCATGCCGGCCAACGGCTCGTCAAGCAGCAGCACGCGCGGATCGGTCGCCAGGCACATCGCAATTTCCAGCTGCCGCTTTTGGCCATGGCTCAGGCTGCCCGCAATCTTGCCGGCGGCGCCGGCAAGGCCCGCTATGTCCAGCACACGGCCGGCAACCCCGGTGCTGTGTTCGCAACTGCCGGCCGCCTGCCACAGACGCCACGGTTTCTGGGCGTGGGCCTGCGCCGCAAGCCGGCAATTTTCAAACGCAGTAAAAGACGGAAAAATCGTGGTGCGCTGATAGCTGCGGCCAATACCGGCGCGGGCGCGCGCATGCTGCGGCCAATTCGTCACATCGTTGCCATCGAGCCGGATTGTTCCCGCGGTCGGCGCGGTCTCGCCCGACAGCATGTTGATCAAAGTCGATTTGCCGGCGCCGTTGGTCCCGATTACCGCATGCAGTTCGCCGATACGCAGGTCGAGCGAGAGATTGCCGACCGCAGTCAGGCCGCCAAAGCGGCGGGTCAGCCGGTCCGCCTGCAACAGCGGTGCAGCCGCGGTGATGTTCTCCCCAGAAATCTTTTCGGCAGGTGTATTCTCATTCATGGGCAGTCCCCCGCGCTCCTGCTGCGGGCGCCGCGCCGCGCCGCCAGCGCCTGCCGAGTCCGATCAATCCGTTCGGCAGCAGCGCGACAAAAAATATCATCGTCAGTCCGAGTGTCAGCTGCCAGCGCTGCGCATATGCGCCAAAGATCGCTTCGGACGAATAAAATTCCTTTAACAGGATGAAGGCGGCGGCGCCAGTCACGGCCCCGCGCAGGCTGCCCATCCCGCCCAGGATAATCATCATCAGCACCGCGCCCGACTCGTGCCACGACAACAATTCGGGATTGACGCCGCCATTCTTCGATGCGATCAGGAATCCGGAAAGCCCGGCCAGCATCGCGGCGGTCACAAATGCGGCCAGCTTGTAAAAATAGGTGTTGTATCCGGCCGCCTTCATGCGCTGCTCATTGGAACGGATGCCGGCCAGCGCATGGCCGAAACGGGAGCGCTGTATGGCCGCCAGCAGCAGGTAGGTAAGCGCCAGGCTTGCCAGCACGAAGAACCAGGCATTGGCGGGCGCCTGGAGGTCGATCAGCGTGGCTCCCCCTATCTTCAGGACCGGGCGGAAGTACAGGAAGATGCCGTCGCTGCCGCCGCCGATGCCGGTATCGTGAAACACGAAATAAGCCATCTGTGCAAAAGCCAGCGTCACCATGATGAAATAGATGCCCCTGGTGCGCAGGCTGAGCGCGCCGACGAATAGCGCATAGCATCCGGCGCCGAGCATCGATAGCGGCAGCAGCCAGGCGATCGAAGCCGAGTCCGACTCTGGCGAAAGCAGCACCGTGATATAAGCGGCAATGCCGAAAAACGCCGCATGCCCGAGGCTGATCAGCCCGGTGGCGCCGACCAGCAGTTCAAGGCTCAGCGCGAAGATCGCATAAATCATGATCTTCATCACCAGGTCATGCATGTATGAAGAGAGAAACATCGGCAGGATGGCCAGCCCGACGGCGACGGCTACCGGCGCCAGCCATTGCTGCGAACTGTTGATGGTTCGCGGGACGGCGCTACCCGCGATCGATGAGCTGCGCATGATTCAATACCCTTTGTTTCTCAAGCCTTCCGGCCGCCAGATCAGGATCACCGCCATCAGCAGGTAGACGCTCAAGCCGCTGAACTGGGTGAAAAATACTTTGCCGAACGTGTCCACGAAACCGACCAGCAGCGAGGCGATCAACGCGCCGGATATTGAGCCGATGCCGCCGATAACGACTACCACAAAACAAATAATCAGGATCTGCCCGCCCATGCCGGGGTAGACCGACGTGCTCGGTGCGGCGATCATGCCGGCCAGCGCCGCGAGCGCGACGCCGGCTGCGAACACAATGCGATAGAGCAGGCGAATATTGATGCCGAGTCCGCGCACCATGTCGCGATTGCTGGCGCCGGCGCGGATCATCATGCCGAGCCGCGTGCGATTGACCACAAAATACAGGCCGATGGCGATCACGATGCAGGCCGCCGAGGAAAACAGGTTATATACCGGATAAGTCATCAGGTCCCCGAGCGCAAATCCGCCCGCTAGCCATTCCGGTAATTTCACGCCGTGCACGTCGTTCCCCACCAGCAGGCTGCGCAACTCTTCAAATACCAGGATCAGGGCATAGGTCATCAGCACCTGTTGCAAATGATCGCGCTGGTACAGGTAGCTGAAGAATACCCATTCGAGGATGAACCCGAGGACGACCGACAGCGCCACGCCGGCCAGCAGCTGCAGGATGAAATGATCACCGAACAGCGGGGCCAGGGCGTAAGCCATATACGCGCCGATCATGTAAAAGCTGCCATGCGCCAGGTTGATCACGCCCATGATTCCGAAGATCAGGGTCAACCCGCTTGCGACCAGGAAGAGCAGCAGGCCGTACTGCACAGCGTTGAGGCACTGTACAAGAAAAATTGAGATATCCATGGAGGTTCCGGGTAACAGGATACGGCAGGGCATGCCGGCGGGCCGCAATCGCATCAGGCCCCCGGTCATGTCCCCGGGTTGCCGAAGCCATTGCGGCCCGCCGTGTTCCGGCGACGCTTACATCCTGCAGCCCCTGGCCGGATCGGCAAGCGCCTTGACGGCAATGCCCCTGATTTCGTTATTGTTGCCTTTTACCTGGCGCAGATAAATATCCTGGACCGGGTTATGCGAAGCCGATAATTTGAACTTGCCGCGCGGGCTGTCGATCTCGGCCCTGGCGATGCCGGCCGAGACCTTGTCGAGGTTCTTGATGTCGCCGCCGGACGCCTTGAGGCCGGCGGCCAGCATTTGCGCCGCATCGTAACCCTGCACGGCGTAGACATCGGCATTGACCTTGTAAGTCTTCGCGAAGTTGAGGCGGAACTGGTTGTCGCGCGGGATGTTCAGGTTGTCGGCATAATGCAGCGTCGTGAACATGCCTTGTGCGCTATCGCCCTGTGCTTCCAGCGTGCCGTCGGTCAGGAAGCCGGCGCCATACAGCGGAATCGTCTTGTTCAGGCCGGCCGCGGCATAATCCTTGACAAACTTGACGGCGCCGCCGCCGGCAAAGAACGCATACACGGCATCCGGTTTCTGCGACGCGATCTGGGTCAGCAGCGCCTGGAATTCAACATTCGGAAACGGCAGGTTCAGGTTTTGCGACACCTTGCCGCCGCCCGCCTCGAATCCCTCGGTAAAGCCTTTCACCGATTCGGTGCCGGCCGCGTAATTCCAGGTGATTGTAACCACCTTCTTGTGCCCGCGATCGGCTGCCACCTTGCCCATCGCATAGGCCGGTTGCCAGTTGCTGAACGAGCTGCGGAAAATATTCTTCCCGCACATTGGACCAGTGATCGCATCGGCGCCGGCATTGGCCACGATCAGCAGCGTATTGTTTTCCTTGGCCACTTTCGCCATGGTAAGGGCGACGCCGGAGTGGACCGTGCCCACCAGCACATCGACCTGGTCGCGTTTGATCAGCTTGTTGACGTTGTCGGTCGCCTTCGACGGATCGGATTCATCGTCCACCTTGAAATACTGGATTTCGCGGCCGCCGAGTTTGCCGCCTTGTTCCGCCACGTACATTTTGAAACCATTCTCGATCATCGTGCCGAGATTGGCGAACGTGCCCGTGGCAGGCAGCATCAGCCCGACCTTGATCGGCGCATTCTGGGCGTGAATCGGCGCCGCCAGGAATAGCGCCGCCGCCATCACCGCGATCTGCGGGATTTTATATTTTTGCTGCATGTTCCTGTCTCCTTTATTATTGGTAAATCAAACCATGCTGGTAATAAATCCGGCCGCGGCCTTGCTGAATAAATCCGGTTGATCGCGATGCGGCGAATGTCCGCAGTCGGGTATCACAAGAATTTGCGCGTGCGGCACTTTTCTTTTTATTCCGTAAACCTGTTCCAGCGTGCCGTACTCGTCATGCTCGCCCTGGACCGCAAGCAGGGGACAGGTGATCGCCGCCAGTTCCGCCTCGATATTCCAGTCGCGAAACGACGGGTCCAGCCATGACTCGTTCCAGCCACCGAATGCCGAGTCGACATCCGCATGAAAGCGCGCCAGCTTCGCGCGTAAATCCTGCGCCTGATAAGCTTCGCGCGCCGCGCGGATGCTGTCGACGCTGATATCCTCCACAAATATATGCGGTGCAGCGACGATAACACCACTCACCTGTTGTGGGAAGCGCGCCGCATACAGCAGCGCAATCGTGGCGCCGTCGCTATGTCCCAGCAGCCATGGTTTTTCCACTCCCAGCGCTGCGAGGAATTGCGGCAGCACTTCATGCGCCTGCCGGTGCATGAAGTCGGACTGCCAGCGCTCGTCGTGCGGGCGCGGGGTCGAGTTGCCATATCCGTAGCGGGAAAATACCAGCCCCCGGAAGCCATTTTCGCGGCAAAACCGTTCTGGAAAATCCCTCCATAAGGCAATCGAGCCGAGCCCTTCATGCAGGAAAACGATGGTCGGATGGGCGGAAGCCGCAGCGCCCGCCCACTGGTATTCGAGTTGCAGGCGGCGCCCCCGCCATTCGACGGTTGCAAAGCCGCCGCTGTTGTCCACGCCGCTGTTTTTCTCAGTATTCACTGACATGTTTTTCAGGATTCCAGGCTGCGCAGTTTGAATCGCTGAATTTTACCGGTTGCGGTTTTCGGCAAATCACCGACAAAATGAATCTGGCGCGGATACTTATGCGGCGCCAGGCGGGTTTTTACGAATGCCTTCAGTTCCGTTTCCAGTTCGGCGCATGCCGCCTGATGCTCGCGCAGGACGATATACGCCGTGGTCTTGATCAGGCCCTCGGGGTCCGGCCTGCCGACCACGGCGCACTCGAGCACGGCCGGGTGCGCGCCGATGGCGCCTTCGACTTCAATCGGCGATACGAACTGACCGCTGACCTTGAGCATGTCGTCGCTGCGTCCCGCGTAGGTGAAATAGCCATCGGCATCGGCCACATATTTGTCGCCGCTCCTGACCCAGTCTCCCAGGAACGTGGAGCCGCTTTTTTCGCGGTTGGTCCAGTACAGCAGCGCAGCGCTCGGGCCGCGGATATACAGGTCGCCAATCTCGCCGGGCGCCACCGGCATGCCCTGTTCATTGCGCAATTCGACCTCGTATCCCGCCACCGGCTTGCCGGTCGATCCGTAACGGATATCGCCGCTGTGATTCGACATGAAAATATGCAGCATCTCGGTCGAACCGATGCCATCAAGGATGTCGGCGCCAAAATGCGTTTTGAATTTTTCGCCGACTTCGCGCGGGAGCGCTTCGCCGGCTGAGGCGCAGATGCGGATCGCAGTGGCTGTTTTCGGCGGCAGCGCGTTCGATGCGAGCATGGCGACATAGAGCGTCGGCACACCGCAGAAAACGGTAGCCCTGTGCCCGGTAAGGCGCTGGAATACTGCGGCCGGCGTCGGCCGTTCCGCCATCAGCACCACTGTTGCGCCCACGCTGAGCGGAAAAGTTAACGCGTTGCCCAATCCATAGGCGAAGAATAGTTTGGCTGCCGAGAACACAATGTCATCCTCGCGTACGCCGAGCACCGGCTTGCCATACAGCTCGGCGGTCCAGTACAGGTTGGCATGCGAATGTACGGTGCCCTTCGGCCGTCCGGTTGATCCGGACGAATAGAGCCAGAGGGCGAACTGGTCAGCGTGGGTATCGGCGCAGGCCGCGAGCGGTTCGCTTTCGAGCAGCGCGGAAAACGGCTTTGCGCCTGCTGGTCCGTTTTCAATATCGCCTGCTACGATGAACGGGATATGCATGCCGGAACGGGCCAGCGCCTGTTCGACGCTTTCGCAATGCGCACCCGACACGACTACCGCTTTCGCGGCGCTATGGCGTAACATGTAGGCAAAATCATCGACCGGAAGCAAGGTGTTGACCGGCACGGGAACGACGCCGGCAAATAACGCGCCGAGCAGGGCAACCGGCATATCCACGGTATCCTGCATCACCAGCAGCACGCGCTCTTCGGCGTGCAGCCCGAGCCCCAGCAGGCCGGCGGCGAAGCGCCGCACGCGCTGGTCAAGTTCACCATAGGTCAGCTGACGGGAATCGTCGATATAGGCATGTTTCTGATGGCGGCCGCGATTCAGTTCCAGGATATGATGCGCGAAGTTGAAGCGTTCCGGCAGATTCTTGGTCAATTGATTCATTCACGTCTCCTCCATGGTATCGGATGCTCGCGCCGCCAGCGCCCGATCCCGGATTATTCGGCATGTCGGCCTGGCTCCGGCGGGGTCATGCGGTCGCCGGATTCTTCAGACCATATACAAGTCTGAGGCTTTACGCCTGCTTACAACGACGCTCGACTTGATGTTCGCTCTTACGGCCGTCTTTATGTTCGTCTTTGTGTTATACAGTGCGTCAATCCACGAAAAATCTAGTACTTATAATGCATCTTAATTGAGTGTACATGCAATATCTTGCGTCGGTCAATACAGTGCGGCATAATATATTTCATATCAGATTTCTTAGAAACACTGCCCACAAGGCGTAAAACCATTGGCGGAAATTTCCATGACTGACTTGTCCTCTCCGCTCAAAGATCCTTATCTGATTGCGCTCGGCGAGCGCCTGAAGACATTGCGGTCGCGGCGCGGCCTGACGCGCAAGGCGCTGGCCCGGATGGCCGAGGTGTCCGAACGTCACCTCGCCAATGTTGAATCGGGAGTGGGTAATGCTTCGATTCTGTTTTTGCGCCAGCTGACGCTGGTTCTCAACTGCACTCTGGCTGAAATGATCGGCGACGAAACCGCGTCCTCGCCTGAATGGCTGATGATCCGTGAAATCCTGCGCGGCAGGTCGGAGGCCGAACTGGCCCAGGCGCGCGCCGCGCTGACCGATTTGTTTGAAACGCCGACCAGCGAATCGGCGCGGCGTCAGCGGGTAGCGCTGATCGGCTTGCGCGGCGCGGGCAAATCTTCGCTCGGCCAGATGCTCGCCGATAACTGGATGGTGCCCTTCGTGGAACTGAACCGGCACATCGAAGCGCTGGCGGGATGCAGCATCGCCGAGATCCACGCTCTTTACGGTCCGAGCGCGTACCGACGCTACGAGTACCGCGCACTGGAAGATGCGATCCGCCGGTTTCCGAGCGCTGTGATCGCGACCCCGGGCGGCATCGTTTCGGACCCCGCCACCTTCAATCTGCTGCTGTCGCACTGTTACACAGTGTGGCTCCAGGCTTCGCCGGAAGAGCATATGGGACGGGTCCTGGCCCAGGGTGATTCGCGCCCGATGTCGGGCAATCTTGAAGCGATGGATGACTTGAAACGTATCCTGGAAAGCCGCGCGCAGTTCTACTCGAAAGCGGATGTGACTTTCAATACCAGTGAAACCACGCAGGAAGCGGCATTCGTCGGCCTGGTGGACCAGTTGCGCGGAACCGTTTTGACCCAGGAAAAATCCCTGGCTTAAGAAAGTGCCCCCGGCAGGGCAGGCCGTAGATCCATTTCTCAAATTTTTCACTGCAGTTTACTGCTTGACTTGCCTTATAAGCTGCAATATAGTGCGTTAATCCTTCCCAGGGTGCACCATATTGCTTT
>JAQGMO010000372.1 GCA_028292315.1 Herminiimonas sp.
ACCTGGCCGACCGCCTGATCGTCACTGAAATCGACAAGGCATTCGATTGCGACGCCTTCTTTCCGGCCATTGATCCGCAGCAGTGGAAGGAAATGGCGCGTGAACGGCATCATTCAGCGGAAAGCGGATTCGATTATGCTTTCGTCACTTATGAAAGAATTTGAAGGAATAGCTTGAGATTGCGGCCAGGGTCAGCGCATGTCCGGACCGGCAAAATATTGCCGGTCCCGGGATTGTTTTTTCCCGAAGTTGATCCATTTCTGCGAAAATTCGGCTTTTGCATTTTCACCCGCGTTTCGGCGCCTCCCGTATCCCGTATCCCCGCTTCAAGGAAACATCATGAAATTCCGTTTTCCGATCGTCATCATCGACGAAGACTTCCGTTCCGAAAATACCTCAGGCCTGGGCATACGCGCACTCGCGGATGCGATGGAAAAAGAAGGCATGGAAGTGCTGGGTGTGACCAGCTATGGCGACCTGTCGCAGTTTGCACAGCAGCAGTCGCGGGCCTCCGCGTTCATTCTTTCGATCGACGATGAAGAATTCGGCGGCGGCTCGTTCGAGGAAACCGACACGGCGCTGAAATCGCTGCGCGCCTTCGTCGAAGAAATCCGCTACAAGAACGCCGACATCCCGATCTACCTGTATGGCGAAACCCGCACGTCGCGCCATATTCCGAACGATATTCTGCGCGAACTGCACGGTTTCATCCACATGTTCGAGGATACGCCGGAGTTCGTGGCGCGCCATATCATCCGCGAAGCGAAGTCTTACCTGGACGGCTTGTCGCCGCCGTTCTTCCGCGCGCTGGTGCATTATGCGCAGGACGGGTCTTACTCATGGCATTGCCCGGGACACTCCGGCGGGGTGGCATTCCTGAAATCGCCGATCGGCCAGATGTTTCACCAATTCTTTGGCGAAAACATGCTGCGCGCGGACGTTTGCAACGCAGTCGAGGAGCTGGGCCAGCTGCTCGACCATACCGGCCCGGTGGCCGCATCGGAACGCAACGCGGCGCGCATCTTCAATGCCGACCACTGCTACTTCGTCACCAACGGCACCTCGACCTCGAACAAGATGGTGTGGCATTCGACGGTGGCGCCCGGCGATATCGTGGTGGTCGACCGTAACTGTCACAAGTCGATCCTGCATTCGATCATCATGACCGGCGCAATCCCGGTGTTCCTGATGCCGACCCGCAATCACCTCGGCATCATCGGCCCGATCCCTCTGGACGAGTTCAGGATGGAAAACATCCGCCGCAAGATCGAGGCCAATCCGTTCGCGCGCGAAGCCCTGAATAAGAAACCGCGCATCCTGACCATCACGCAGTCGACCTATGACGGCGTGCTGTACAACGTCGAGACGCTGAAGGACATGCTGGACGGTGAAATCGACACGCTGCATTTCGATGAAGCCTGGCTGCCGCATGCCACTTTCCATGATTTTTACAAGAACATGCACGCCATTGGCAAGGACCGGCCGCGTGCCAATGAGTCGATGATTTTCTCGACGCAATCGACCCACAAGCTGCTGGCCGGCCTGTCGCAGGCATCGCAGATCCTGGTACGCGAAAGCAAATCGGTCAAGCTTGACCAGGATGCGTTCAACGAAGCCTACCTGATGCACACTTCGACCTCGCCGCAGTACGCGATCATTGCCTCGTGCGACGTCGCCGCCGCCATGATGGAGCCGCCGGGCGGCACCGCACTGGTTGAAGAGAGCATCCTGGAAGCGCTGGATTTCCGCCGCGCGATGCGCAAGATCGATGAGGAATGGGGCCAGGACTGGTGGTTCCAGGTATGGGGCCCTGACACCTTCGCGGACGACGGGATTGGATCGCGCGAAGACTGGATGATACGCGCCGAGGATTCCTGGCATGGCTTCGGCAACCTGGCGCCGGGCTTCAACATGCTCGACCCGATCAAGGCCACCATCATCACGCCGGGACTGGCGCTCGACGGCAAGTTCGGCGAGACCGGCATACCGGCTTCGATCGTCACCAAGTATCTGGCGGAGCACGGCGTCATCGTGGAAAAAGCCGGACTGTATTCATTCTTCATCATGTTCACGATCGGCATTACCAAGGGTCGCTGGAACACGCTGTTGACGGCGTTGCAGCAGTTCAAGGATGACTATGACAAGAACCAGCCGATGTGGCGCATCCTGCCGGAATTCGCGGCGGCCAATCCGCGCTATGAGCGCATTGGCCTGCGCGACCTGTGCCACCAGATTCATGATTTCTACAAGCTGTATGACGTGGCGCGGCTTACCACAGAGATGTACTTGTCCGACATGCAGCCGGCAATGAAGCCATCGGATGCATTTGCCAAGATGGCGCACCGGGAAATCGACCGGGTGCCGATCGATGAGCTCGAAGGAAGAGTGACATCGATCCTGCTGACTCCTTATCCGCCAGGCATCCCGCTGCTGATTCCGGGCGAGCGCTTCAACCGGACGATCGTTGACTACCTGCGGTTTGCAAGGGACTTCAATGAAAAATTCCCCGGGTTCGAAACCGACGTGCACGGATTGGTGACGCGCGAGGTGAACGGAGTACGCGGGTATTTTGTGGATTGCGTGAAGTAGTCGAATCGCACGTGACGACGCCGGCCTTTCACTGCGCCGGCTTGTTGCGGATCTTGAGCTGATGGTGGGCTGACCATGCAAATCTACGTCGGAACCAGCGGATTTCAATATGCGCACTGGAACAACGGGGTCTTCTATCCCCGCGGCGTCAAGGATCGCCTCGCTTATGCGCTCGATAGATTCGATGCAATCGAAATCAACTCGACCTTTTATAGCATTCCCAGGCCGGAAACCGTTGCAGCCTGGGCAGCGGGCCTTTCCGGCAAATCAAAGCTGGTTCTTAAAGCCCCGCAATCGGTTTCCCATCGCCGGCGCCTGAAGCTTCAGAGCGACCCTGGCATCAAGCAGGGCCTGGATCTGCTGAATTATTTTATTGACGGCTGCCTGACTATCCCCGCGGCGAACCGGGGCCCGGTGCTGATACAGCTTCCCGGAAGCATGGCAATCAACTTACCGAGACTCGAGCCGGTGCTACAGGTATTCGCCGAACGAGATCTTCGGGTGGCCCTGGAAATCAGGCATGCCTCATGGTTCGACAATGGCACCTTCGCACTTCTTGAAAAATACGGCGCGGCGCTGGTGGCGTCGGATTGGACGGAATTCAAGACGCCGCTGGTACTCACGTCGGATTTCCTCTACATCCGGCGCCACGGCCCCGGCAGCATGTATAGCAGCGCCTATGACGACGATGCTCTTCGTTCCGATGTAACACAACTGCTGGACCAGCCGGTTCGCGAAGCCTACGTGTTTTTCAATAATGATATTCATGGCTATGCGCCAAAGAATGCAATGAGAATGATCGAACTCATTGAAGAACAAGCCCGCCCGATTCAGGTGGCAGCAAACTTTCGCATAGGAAATCCCGGAGTGGGCTTGCCGCCGAGCGCCGCAGGTTTCGCGGTCGAAGGAGATTGAAATGAATGAACGTATTTATTCCATCCTGATCACATTAAAAGAAACAGGACTACGCTGCCCGTCGTCGAGACAAGATCAATGGTTGGTTATGTTGCCGATCAAAAATCTATTTCGAACGTTCAAGCCTGGTGGCGTCACGCATTTACCAAAGGCAACATAACAAAGCAAATCCGAACTGGAGAACAGTCATGCTCGAGAAACTTCCTGACGCGATCGGCCACGCGTTGCGCAACTTGCGCGCCGGTCTCGAAAATATCGCCTTTAACCAGATTGATCTACGCGCCGGTACCGGCTCCATCAACCTGAGCAGCCTGGCCTTCAACGACCATGAGCCGATTCCCGAACAATATACTGCTGACGGAAACGGCACCTCGCCGCCGCTTGAATGGACCGGGATACCTGCCGGCGCCACTTCGCTTGTGCTGATAGTTGAAGATGCCGATGCGCCGACGCCGCATCCCCTGGTACACGCGATCGCCGTGGAGATCGCGCCGCAGGATGGGTCACTTCCGGAAGGCGCGCTGAACCATTCCGAGCATGCCGATTCCGTGCTCAAGGTCGGGCGGAATTCCTATTTGCAGGCGAACTGGCTTCCACCCGATCCGCCGCCCGGCCATGGCGTGCACCGTTATGCGTTTCAAATTTTTGCGCTGGCCGCCGGCCCCGATTTTTCCGGCACGCCGGGACGTGACGCCATACTGGAAGCGCTCCGGGAGCGGGCAATTGCAAGCGGGTGCCTTATCGGCACCTATGAACGACCCGACGACTCGATCAAGGTCAATGCCAACGATGCCATCCTGGTCGGGAGCCCGTCGGATACGCCAGCGGCCTCGGCGTGACCGGATAGCCTGGACGCATCAGAGGAGTGGTTCGATGAAGTTTATATTCGAGGTGCGGATGAAGCCCGGTTACACGGTGGAAGAGTATGCCGAGGCCTGGGTTCGGGCCAGCGAGATCATTCAGCAGGCCCCCGGCGCCCGGGGCACCTATCTGCATCGGAAAATTGGCGATCCCAACGCCTTGCTGGCGATCGCCACCTGGGAATCGAAGGCGCACCGGGATGCAAAGGACGACCGCAGGAGTGAAACCGTGCGTGCAATCCTCGAAAAGCATGCGAGGAATTGCGAGATCACAGTCATTGGAGAATTCGAGGAGCCGGAATGGGCGGTTCTGCCGCGCAATACCATGTAGTTCGCCACGGCTAACCATGACTTCAAATGGCCTGAACTATCCAGGCCCGCCGCACTCAATCGAAAATAGTCTTTCAGATGTAAGAACGAAGTTGTGAGAGCGACATGGATGTAGAAGTGATTTACCTGCAGCCCGACGGCGAGGAACTCATACTGGGATTACGGAAGATGAGCGACATACCGACGATCGGCAAACCGTTTATGCTGGACCATCGACGCTACTTGCCGAAGTCCTACACCGGACCGGACGCCGAGGGACACTACCGTTTGTTCCTGGAAGATGAGCCGGGGCCTGCGCTGCACTGAATTCACCGTGGCTGGTTCAAGTCCTGGCAAGAAGTATCTAACCAGGTCCATTGTGTTGCGACCGCCCGGCGACTGCCGTGCGGGCCGGATCGACGCTCTTCTTGGTGCAGCAAGCGTGGTCTGCCAGAGCGCCGCGCCTTCGCCGTTCCCGTTCCCGTTCCCGTTCCAGTTCCCGTTCCTGAACACGAACACGAACACGAACACGAACACGAACACGATCGGCGCCATCTCATCG
>JAQGMO010000013.1 GCA_028292315.1 Herminiimonas sp.
GCATGCATGCGGGCCCGGACTGGAAAACGGCAATTGGATTTCCCGCATGTTCAAGCGGGCATAGGGCATGTACGCCCAGGTGAGGCAGGCCCGACAACGCTGGAAATCGTGCGCGCGGCGTACGTCATGGAGAGAGACATGTCACTACGAGACAAGCTGGTAACCGGTGCTGCGGGCGATGCATTCGGCGCCGTCCCCAAGCAGGCGCAGTCGCGCTCGATCGACGACAAGGTATATGCCGGCCTGAAGATGCGCATACACGGCGCGGCGCTCGAGCAGATCGACCTGCGGGCGATGGAAACGCTATCCCGGCAGGAAGTAAAAGAGCAGTTGAAAATCCTGGTCGAACAATTGCTGGATGTGGACAATGTTGCGCTCAACGAGCTCGAACGCAAGAACCTGGTGCGCGACATCGAGTATGAAATGCTGGGCCTCGGGCCGCTGGAAACGCTGCTTGCCGATCCTACCATTTCCGACATTCTCGTCAACGGCAGCAGGCAGGTGTATGTCGAGCGCTTCGGCAAACTGGAAATCACCGGGGTCAGCTTCAACGATGATGCGCACCTGATGAAAATCATCGACAAGATCGTGTCACGGGTCGGCCGGCGCGTGGATGAGTCGAGTCCGATGGTCGACGCGCGTCTGCCGGACGGATCGCGCATCAACGTGATTATTCCGCCGCTGGCGATCGACGGGCCCTGCATGTCGGTCCGCCGGTTCTCGGCCACGCCGCTCAAAATGGATGACCTGACCCGGTTCCACACGCTGATGCCGCAAATGGCGCTTTTGCTGGAAGGATTGGTGCGAGCCAAGGTCAATACCCTGATTTCGGGCGGCACCGGCAGCGGTAAAACGACGCTGCTGAATATCCTGTCCGGCTTTATCGGGGCGCGCGAGCGCATCGTGACCATCGAGGATGCCGCTGAGCTGCAGTTGCAGCAGCCGCACGTGGTGCGGCTTGAATCACGTCCGCCGAATATCGAAGGCAAGGGCGAGGTTACGCAGCATGCGCTGGTACGCAACGCGCTGCGCATGCGGCCGGATCGCATCATCATGGGCGAAGTGCGCGGTGCGGAGGCGGTCGACATGCTGCAGGCGATGAACACAGGCCACGAAGGATCGCTCGCTTCAATTCATGCCAATTCGCCGCGCGATGCGCTGACCCGCCTTGAAAACATGATCGGTCAGGCTGGCATGAACTTGCCCTCGTGGGTGGCGCGCCAGCAGATCAGCGCCGCCATCACGGTCGTGATCCAGATTGGACGGTTGTTGGACGGCAAGCGCAAGCTGATCAGCATCCAGGAAATCACCGGCATGGAGCGCGACATTATCACGATGCAGGAGATTTTTTCCTTTCACCAGACCGGATTGACCGCTGCCGGCGAGGTCGACGGCTATTTCAGCGCGACTGGCGTGCGGCCAAAGTTTTGCGAGCGGCTGAAGGCGCATGGGATCGACTTGCCGGAAATGCTGTTCGAGCCGATCCGGCTTTATCCGCTGCAAGCCTGACAGGGATAACGACATGGACACTCTTCAATTATTTTTCGCGCTGGCGATTTTCGTTGCGGTCGTGTTGCTGTCGCATGCCGTCCTTACGGCATGGAGCGCGTTGCGCGGTCCGGCGGCGCAGCGCATCGCGCGCCGCCTGCAAGGCACGGCGGACGGTGCGCGCGCCAGCCAACGTGATGTCTCGCTGGTCAGGAAGCAGGCACTCAGCGAGATGCCCTTGCTGCAGCGGCTGCTGTCGGAAGCCGTCCTGGTGCATCGCCTTCATCGTTTGCTGATGCAGGCCGGCCTGCGCCTCAATGTGGCGAAATTCTGCCTGTTCTCGGTGGCGTGCGGCGCAGCGACGGCGTCAGTCTCTGTATTCGTCGGCTTGCCGCCGGCAATCGCGGCGCCGGCCGGGATCGCAGCGGTCCTTGTGCCGCTGGTGCTGGTGCTGAACCGGCGCCGCACGCGGCTGGCGCGGGCCGCCCGGCAGTTGCCGGACGCGCTGGACCTGATGAGCCGCGCGCTGCGGGCAGGGCATGCCCTGCCGTCGGCGATCAAAATGGTCGGCGATGAAATGTCCGATCCGCTCGCAGGTGAATTCAGGCTCGTATTCGATCAGGTCACTTATGGCGTCGCGTTGCCGGCGGCGCTCAGAAATCTGTGCAGCCGCCTGCCCGGCGCCGACGTCGGCCACTTCGTGGTGGCTGTCCTGATCCAGCGCGACAGCGGCGGCAACCTGAATGAGCTTCTGAGCAGCCTGGCGGCGCTGATGCGCGAACGTCTCAAGCTGATTGGACAGATACAGGTGTATTCCGCGGAAGGCCGTTTGTCGGCATGGATTCTCGGTTTGCTGCCGTTCGCGCTGGCGGCGGTTCTGCAGGCTGGCAACCCGGAATTCCTGCAACTGTTGTGGACAGATCCAGTAGGGCGGCAAATGCTCGGCATCATGCTGGGCTTGCTGGTGACCGGCGTGTTCTGGATGCGCCGTGTAATCCGCGTCAAAGTATGAAAGGAGCGGAATGATGGCTGGAATGCTCATTATTATCCTGACTGCCATGTTCGTTGCGGTGTTTGGCGGCACCATGCTGCTGTTGCGTGAAATTGCGCCGGGCCCGGCGCAGCAGCGCCTGCAACGGCTTGGCGGCGATCATGGGAACGAGCGGGCGTCCGGTGCGTGGATCACACGCATCGCGCGGCTCTCGCGCCCGTTTGCGAAATGGTCGCGGCCGGCAGGCGAAGCTTCAGCCTTGCGGATGCGGTTCATGAACGCCGGCTTCCACGGCGCGCGCGCGCCCGTTATTTATTTTGGGGCGAAAACGCTGCTCGCGATCATGGTGCCGGGCTTGCTGGCGCCGGCGCTGGTCCTGTCCGGCGCGCTGCCTGGCGCGGAATGGATGCTGCTCAGCCTGACGGCCGCGGCGGCGGCCGGTTTTTATTTTCCCGACCTGCTATTGGCAAGAATGACGGCGGCACGGCAACGGGAAATCCTCGAGCAATTTCCTGACGCGCTTGATTTGATGGTCATTTGCGTGGAAGCCGGTTTGGCAATCGACGCAGCCATTGCCCGTGTCGCGGAAGAAATCGCCATCAGCGCGGCGACGGTAAGCGAGGAGCTGCACCTGGTTATGCTGGAACTACGGGCTGGCAGCAGCAAGGAAAATGCCTGGCGCAACCTGGCTCTGCGGACCGGCGTCGAAGAAATCGAGATGCTGGTGACGGTGCTGGTTCAGACCGAACGTTTCGGCACCGGAATCGGCGACGCATTGCGCGTGCACTCGGCCGGCTTGCGCACCAGGCGCCGCCAGAGAGCCGAGGAAGCCGCGGCGAAGATTGCATTGAAGTTGCTGTTTCCGCTGATTTTTTGCATTTTCCCTTCGTTGCTGCTAGTGCTGCTCGGTCCGGCGATGATCCAGGTTTACCGGGTTTTGTTACCAACCATGGCGGGACAATGAATCCCGGAGCGGATTGCGACATTGCACACCACTGCGCAATCCGCGCCGGTCTGCGGCGCGCCGAACCGATGCGCCGGAATGAACGAGCGACAGGAGAAATCATGCATCCAACTGCGGGATGTTCCAGTGAGCGCCAGCGCGAATGCGGCGCCTCGCTGGTGGAATTTGCGCTGCTCGTGCCAGTGCTGTTCTTTGTCATGTTTGCGATCATTGAACTGGGGGTCATGTTTTGGGTAAACCTCACCATGCAACATGCGGTCCGTGAGGGGGTCCGTTATGCGGTGACCGGGCAAAGCGATCTTGACCCGGATACGAAGAACCGGCAGCGCTACCGGGCCGTCATTCAAAAAGTCAAGGATAGTTCGATGGGGCTCTATGAGCGCGTCGACCCGGCCATCAGCCTCAATCACGGGACCCCGATGCGCGATCCGGCGCGGTTCAGTCCCGGCATGTTCGGCGGCCCCGGCGACATCATGGTGCTTCAGTTGGATTGCAACTGGCCGATCGTCACGCCGCTGCTGCAGCCTTTTTTCACGGATGGAAAATACCATTTCAGTGTGGCAGCCACGATGCGCAATGAGGAGTTCCGATGATGGTCCGGCGGCGCATTCATCGCTATCCGGGCAAACGGAGAGTGGCCGGCACCGCCGCAGTCGAGCTGGCGCTGATCCTGCCGCTGCTGATCATGCTTGCGCTGCCGATCGCCGACTTCGCGCGAGCGATTCAGGCCAGCATGATACTTATCAATCTGAGCCGTGAAGGAGCAAACCTGGCCTCGCGCGGATCGCAGTCGCTCAAGGTGGCGGGCCAGTCCATCATGGGCTCGCTGGCCGCTACGGCGCCGCCGCTCGACATGAATCGGGACGGGATGATGTACATCACGCGCATCATCGGGCAAAAGGATGCCGGCGGTGCGGTCAGGGAAGTCATTCTCGAGCATTACCGGTGGGATGACAGGGTCAATGACGCCGGCTGGAACCGGAGCGCCTATGCGCCCGCCAGCGCCGTCTGGCGCTGCGGCGCATGGGCCGGCGACGGCGCTTGCCTCGATTTGCCGGACCCGGCCACCGCAGCCGGCGTCAACGTCATGTCAAACCGACTTGCCGACGGTGAAGTGATCACTGTGGTGGAAAGTTTTTACCGCTTCCGGCTATTGTTCGGCGGACTGGACGTCGGGCTCGGCGCGACCCCGGCATTCGGTCCCGATCTTTATGCAATGACGATTTTTTAAGGAACAGCCATGAGAGCGCGCCGCGTAGCGGATCAAGCAGGGCAGGTATTGGTGATGGTCGCGGTTTCGATGGTCGTGCTGGTCGGCGCGGTCGGGCTGGCGATCGATTCCGGCCTCGGTTATATGGTCAAGGCCAAGTTGAATGCCGCAGTCGACTCGGCCAGTGTGGCGGCGGCGCGCGCGGTCGTGAAAGGCGATGACCAGGCGGCCCAGAGCGCCAGCGCAAAGCAGGCCGCGCGCGATTTCTTTGATGCTAACTATCCAGCCGGCTATCTCGGTTCCACGCCGGTCTTCAATGACCCGGTTATCTCCTTCGACCGCGGCATGGTGACGATCGATACGTCGGCCCAGGCCACCTTGCCGGTAGGCTTCATGAGGGTGCTCGGCTTTACCAGCCTGGACGTGGTTGCGGCGGCCCAGACGCAACGGAAAGACCTTGACCTGGCGTTTGTAATGGATACTTCGAATTCGCTGATTCCGTCGGCGTCGCAGGTAAGGTCGGCCGCTGCCCTGTTCATCGATAAGTTCAGCCCGACCACCGACCGCATGGCACTGATTCACTTTTCGCACGGGGCGGAAGTGGACGAGCCGATCAGGCCGGTGGCGCGCGGCTTCGACCGCACTAAAATGATCAATCATGTCGGCAAGTTCGACTTTACGGGCTATACCAATTCCTCGGAAGGCATGTGGAACGCGCGCGACCAGCTGAACCGGATCGCCGCCGGCAATCGGTCGACCCTGCGCGTAATCGTGTTTTTTTCGGACGGCGTACCAACGTCATTCGCTTCGCGCTTTGATTTCAGGAACCCCGGCCAATGCGCTACGGCTGGAACAATCATTGCGTCGGAAGAGGCGGGCAGTCCGGTCGACGGCTTGTATCGCCTCGATCGCCAGAGTGAGGAGTTGCCGGGTGCGTGCTTCGAATACCAGGTCAGTACCGCGCTTGCCGCGACCGGCCTGCCGCGTTTTTATAATGCGCATGGGGCGGGCCAGGAATTTCCGGTGGAGACCACGCAACCGCGTGCCGTCAGCAGGGCGCCGAGCTGGACCAACGTCAGCCGCGCATCGCGCAATCTGGCGGAGTCGGTGGCCGAGAAAGCGCGCCGTGAAGGCATCTACGTGTTCACGCTGGGTCTCGGTCCTGAGCTGACCATGCCGTATGGGCCGGATGCGGAGATTGGGCAAGAGCTGCTCAAGTGCATGGCAAATACGGCCGATTCATTGCCGCGCTGCTACAAGCCGGCCCAGCCGGTCGGCGTGTACTGCTTCGCCGCCAATGAAACCGAATTGAAGCCGTGCTTTTCGAAACTGGCTTCGGAGATATTGCGGATTACGCGGTAACCCGGACTCCCGGACTTTTTCAGCGTTTCTCTGCTTCGCTCAGCAACATCAGCTTGAAATATTTATGATAGGTGGTCTCGGCGCTGGAAATCGCGACCATCAGCCCGGCCCGTCCATCGAGGAAGCCGCGCTTGAAGACATAAGAACGCAGGAAGGCCGAAATCGAATGCGCGATAGCCTTTCCGAACCCGCCGCGCTTGCCGGCTGCAAACGCCTGGCGCGCGCCCAGCGTGGAGTATTGTTCGAGCTTGCGCAGCACATCATCGTCGTTGCGGTAACTGTAGTGCACAATCGCCGTGCGCAGCTTCCCGGTTGACCCCTTGTTGACAATGACTCTTTCATGCACCAGGCTGTCGGAAAACCGGCCGGCATCGCGCCGGAACAGACGCACGATGTAATCCGGGTACCAGCCCGAGTGGCGGATGAAGCGGCCGCAAAAGCTGGATAGGCGCGGCAAAGCGAAGGAAGCATGGTTCGGCTCCTTCATTGCGGCCAGTATTTCATCCCGCAAGGCGTCCGGAATCCGTTCGTCGGCATCGAGCGACAATATCCAGTCGCCGTCGGCCGCATCGAGCGCGCGATTCTTTTGCGGCCCGAATCCGGGCCAGTCGGCTGTTTCGATCACTGTGGCCCCGGCGGCCCGCGCAATCTCTACAGTGCCATCGGTGCTGCCCGAATCCACTATAATCCATTGGTTTGCAAAACGGACGCTGTCCAGGCATGCCTGGATATTGTCAGCTTCGTTTTTCGTAATGATAATGACCGATAATTTCATGGAACTGCAATTCAGACCGGGTTGATTCGTCGTGGCTGTCAGGTATTGATATGCGCCGCCGTGCTGCCGGAGCGATTGTAATCGGTTTTCCTTCCGCACAGACCGCCTTTGGCGAGCCTGCTAATTTTACGCATAGCGCGCTCTGCGAGGGCAGGCTCGCATTTTATCGGGATCATCCCGCATGACCTATCAAACCGAAGCATGACGAACCCATTCAAGAATATTCCTCCGCATCTGCTACGGGCGGCCGGCATGCTGAAACCCTACAGGGGCCGTCTCGCGCTGGCGTTTCTCGGCATGATCCTGACTGCATCCACCGAGCCGATGCTTCCCGCCGTACTGAAGGTATTGCTGGACCGCGGATTCGTAGGCAAGCCGACCATTTCGCTTTGGATGGTGCCGGCCGCCGTGATCGGCATCTTCGTGTTGCGCGGCGTTTCCACCTTTACCACAAGCTACATGATGACCTGGGTTTCGACCCGCCTGCTGTCCGAACTGCGGGCGCAGATGTTCAGCCGCCTGCTCGACGTACCAGCCGGATTTTATACCACCACATCGGTCGGAAAGGTGATCAATTCGATGATGTTCGAAGCGCAGCAGATCATCGACATGGTCAGGAATGTGCTGACATCGCTGATCCGCGACACGCTCACGGTGATCGTCCTGCTTGGATTCCTGCTATGGCTCAACTGGCAACTCACCATCATTGCGCTGGTGTTGCTGCCTTTGACCGCGGTGGTAGTGCGCCTGACCGGTAAGCGGGTACGCCGGCTGACACAGGAATATCTTGAAGTGAATGCCGAGTTGACCCAGGTGATAGAAGAAACTACCCGGGCCCAGCAAGTCATCAAGATTTTCGGCGGGCATGACTATGAAAAGACCCGTTTCGAAAACCGTATTTCGAAGCTGCGCCGTTATTCCATGCGCATGGCCAGCACGCTGGCGGCCACCGTTCCGATCACCCAGATCATGGCGGCATGCGCGGTGGCGACGGTGATCGTGATCGCATTGCTCCAGTCCGGCCAGGGCACCGCGACGGCGGGCGGCTTTGTGTCGTTCATCACGGCGATGCTGATGCTGCTGGCGCCGCTCAAGCGACTGGCAGAAGTCAATGGTCCGCTGCAGCGCGGGCTATCCGCGGCCGAGGCTGTGTTCGGATTGATCGACGCGGCGCCGGAGCGCACCACCGGCGCCACGCTGCCGCGACGCGCGAGCGGCCGCCTCGATTTCATCGATGTCGGGTTTACCTATCCGGGCCAGGCCAGGCCGGCGCTGTCAAAGGTCAACCTCACCATCATGCCGGGCGAGACCGTGGCATTCGTGGGCATGTCGGGCGGCGGCAAATCGACGCTGGTGAGCCTGGTGCCGGATTTTTATCCGGTCAGCAGCGGCGAGATCCGCCTCGACAATCAGCCGATCGAACAGATTTCGCTGGCCAGCCTGCGCGCGCAGATTGCAATGGTGAGCCAGAATGTGGTCTTGTTCGACGATACGGTTGCGGCGAATATTTCGTATGGCGATGAAGCGCCGGACCGTGCGCGGGTCGAGGCGGCCGCCGCGGCGGCGCACCTGGGCGATGTGATCGCCGGATTACCGCAGGGACTGGAGACGCCGGTCGGCGATAACGGCAATCGCCTGTCTGGCGGCCAGCGCCAGCGCCTGGCGATTGCGCGCGCCATTTACAAGGATGCGCCTATCCTGATCCTGGATGAAGCCACGTCGGCGCTCGACACGGAATCGGAACGCGCAGTCCAGTCGGCGCTGGACCGCCTGATGCAGGACCGGACCACGCTGGTGATCGCGCATCG
>JAQGMO010000016.1 GCA_028292315.1 Herminiimonas sp.
TCCGCGCAGTCGCAAATACAACCGACCGACAAATGGGACAAAGTTTTCGCCAAAAGCGACAAGGTCGACCACAAAAAGGTCAGCTTCAAGAACCGCTACGGCATTACTCTGGCGGCTGACCTGTACCAGCCAAAAAATACCCGTGGCAGGCTGGCGGCGCTTGTCGTCAGCGGCCCGTTCGGCGCTGTGAAGGAGCAGTCGTCAGGGCTCTATGCACAAACGATGGCGGAACGAGGATTCGTCACGCTCGCGTTCGATCCGTCCTATACCGGGGAAAGCGGTGGCGAGCCACGCAATGTGGCCTCGCCGGACATTAACACCGAGGACTTTAGCGCAGCGGTGGATTATGTCGGCTTGCTGCCTTTCGTTGACCGCGCGCGTATTGGCGTCATCGGCATTTGTGGCTTTAGCGGTATGGCACTCACCGCCGCAACGAGCGATTCGCGCATCAAAGCTGTCGCCACGACTTCCATGTATGACATGTCCCGCAGTATGAGCCGCAGCCATAAAGACAGTTACACGCAGGAGCAGCGCCGCAAGGTCATTGACTACCTCAGCCAACAACGCTGGATAGACGCGGAAAGCAGCAAACATTCACTCGGCTATCACGAAGTCCCGTTTGACGAAGAAGGCAACGTTGTCAGAGGACAGCGTGTGCTGCCTGAAACCTTGCCCAAGAACCCGGACCCTGTTTTGGCCGCCTTCTTCGACTACTACAGGACACCGCGCGGCTTCCATCCTAGGAGTATCAACTCCACAACGGCCTGGACGGCCACGACTCCAATGTCGTTCTTTAGCTTTCCGATGTATGCAAACATAGACATGATCTCGCCTCGCCCGATTCTGCTAGTGGCCGGAGAAAAGGCTCACTCACGCTATTACTCTGAAGATGTCTACAAGGCGGCTTCTAATCCCAAGGAATTGGTAATAGTGCCCAATGCTCATCACGTAGATCTTTATGACCGAATGGACAAGATTCCCTTCGAAAAGCTGACCGCGTTCTTCCGCGCACACTTGGTGTAGTTGAGGAGGCGCCGACAGGCTGGCAGCCAATTTGCACAACTTCCGGCGAATTGGCGATCAAGCCCGAGGCTAAGAATTGGACGTGGGGCGGGCCATGGCGTTCGCCGGCAGAACTCTCGAGGGAAGTAACATGAAAAGATTTCTGATGTTGTTGATGGTCCTGGCATGCGCACTCTTGGTCAGCGCCTGCGCCTACCTTTACCGTCCGCTTGGGCAGTTGCCAGACGGTGAACGGCTTCAGGCTGTACAGACGTCACCGCACTACCGCGACGGCGTGTTCCAAAACGAGGTGACTTCTCCACCGCGCCCTGGGGGCTTTGCCTTTATCTGGGCAGTATTTCGTGGTCGCTTCGAGCCCAGAGATCGGCCAACACCGCCCGTACCGCTGCCCGCTGTCAAGACCGACCTGGCCGCGCTGCCTCGTGACCGGGACACCGTAATCTGGCTCGGCCATTCCTCGTACTTTGTGCAGCTCGGCGGCAAGCGACTGCTGATTGACCCGGTATTCAGCAGCTACGCAGCACCACTGCCATGGATGGTGCGCGCCTTTGATGGCACCAGCCCCTACAGTGTTCAGGATATGCCAGAAATCGACGTCATCCTGATCACACACGATCACTACGACCATCTTGACTACGTGAGCATGAAGGGGCTTGAGCCGAAGACCGGGCTGGTCGTTACGGGTCTGGGAAACGGTGCTCACCTGGCGCACTGGGGCTACCCGCCCGAAAAAATCCGGGAAGCCGATTGGCATGCGAGCCTGGAAGTGGCGCCCGGCCTGAAAATACATGTATTGCCGGCGCAGCACTACTCTGGCCGTTTCCTGAAACGCAACCAGAGCCTGTGGGTTAGCTTCGCGCTCGAGACCGCGGAGCGACAGCTGTATTTCAGCGGCGACACCGGCTTTGGTCCGCACTTTGCTGATATCGCCAAACGCTTCGGCAGCTTCGACCTGGCAGCGCTGGATGCGGGACAGTACAACGAGCGGTGGGCCGACATTCACATGAACCCCGAGGAAGCATCCCGCGCAGCCGAGTTGCTGGGAGCACGCACGCTTCTGACAGCACATGCAGGACGCTTTACCCTGGCACGTCATGCCTGGGACGAGCCGTTCAAGCGAGCGGCCTCAGCCAGCCAGGGCAAACGTTACCGGCTGCTGACGCCGCGTATCGGTGAGCCAGTCCAACTCGCCGAGCCTGACCAGCAGTTCTCGCAATGGTGGGTCGGGCTCGACTAGCAGCACCGGGTTTGGCGGCAAGGGGCCGCTCCGGGGCCACAACGGAAGTAGCATGTCCTTGATTCCATTATCAAAGGGCGCCAATTTTTGAAAGGACGAATGTCATGCGTTTCCCGCTTCTAAGCATCGCTTTGTACATCGCCGCGCTTCAGCCGGCTGTCGCGCAGGCCGCCGAGGCAAGTGCTGCCTCCCCCGCGGCCCAGCAAATCACGCGCGCCGGAACCCAGCCTTCAGCCATTGGTCCAGCCGCCAACTTTACTGGCCAGGTTCGCGTAGACATGGTCTGGCCGGCGGATGACGGCATTAACGCTTCCGGTGCGCTGGTCACGTTCGAGCCCGGAGCTCGCTCGGCTTGGCACGCGCATCCGGCGGGGCAGCGCTTGGTAGTCGTCTCGGGCCTAGGGCTCACTCAGGAATGGGGCAAGCCAGTGCAGGAAATCCGACCCGGAGACGTAGTGTGGTGCCCGCCAGGCGTCAAGCATTGGCATGGCGCCTCGCCAAAGACTGCAATGACCCACTTGGCCGTTACCGGTACAGCGAATGGCAAAAATGTTGAATGGATGGAGAAAGTCAGTGATGAACAATACAACAGGCGCTGAGCGCCGTAGGGCCGGCATACTGCCCATTGCTCTACTAGGCCTGACCGCAGTGTTTTGCCAAGCCGCGCCGGCCAACCCGGGATCCCAGGATATGACCCAGACACAAACCGTCTCCGAGCCGCTCTCGGCCCGACAGCAAACCATCGTTCCCATCGCGGCCTTCGCCGCCGCCGGCGATATCTCTCGATTGGGCGTGGCGTTAAACCGAGGGCTGGATGCAGGCTTGACGGTAAGTGACGTCAGAGAAGTGCTGGTGCAGGTATATGCCTACGCCGGTTTTCCGCGCAGCCTGAACGCTCTCGGCGAACTGATGAAGGTGCTGGAGGCGCGCAGGCAGCAAGGCATCCAGGATGCGCCTGGCGATGCTCCAAGCCGTCCCATTCCGGCGGGTGAGGCACTGCGGGCTGCAGGTACCGCCAACCAGACGAAGCTGGTAGGCGAACCGGTCCAGGGGCCGCTGTTTGATTTCGCGCCTACCATCGACGAGTATCTCAAGACCCATTTGTTTGGCGACATCTTCGAGCGCGACAACTTGGACTGGCAAAGCCGCGAATTGGCGACCGTGGGCATGCTTTCCGCGCTACCAGGCGTGGAGGCGCAATTGCGATCGCACATGCGCATCAGCATGAACGTGGGCCTGACGGTCAGCCAATTGGACCAGCTCGTACAGGTGCTGACCGAGCGTGTCGGCACCGAAAGCGCAACGCGTGCGCGCATAGCACTGAATCAAACCCTCGCCACTTCTCCCAAGCGGTGAATGGCAACGTCGGCCCCTGCAAAAGGAGTCACGCATGTGGATGACCATCAACGAACGTCGCTTTGCCATCACCCTTACCGACAACAACACCGCGCGTGCATTCGCCGCGCAATTGCCGCTGACGCTGCACATGGAAGAGCTTAACGGCAACGAGAAGCATGCCACGTTGCCGACATCGCTGCCCGTTGATGCGAGCCGGCCGGGAATCATCCGTAATGGCGATCTTATGCTCTATGGCGCGGATACGCTCGTCTTCTATTCAACCTTAAACTCGATGTATTCCTACACCCGCATTGGGCGAGTGGACGACACTGCCGGCTTGGCCCAGGCACTTGGAGCGCAAAGTGCGCGAATTACTTTTTCCGGGCAGTAGATTTTGGCTAACGAGTCTCTCGCCTGCCCGGCAAATGGCTGCTTTTCGGAATTGGCCGGAACTGCCGCGACAAATTCCCCTGCCTGGGGACGTAGTGGTTGTCGAGACGAAGAGCGGGAATTTGAACCGCATCGTGGAGTGAAAAAAGTGCATCGAGAGGTTGCATAAAGGCATATCCCTGCTTTCGGTATGTTCGTACCTAATGTCGGGATATCCCGCCGGCCATCAATCGTCTCCGAAGTTCATGTCCTCGATGTCGACTTGGCTACCCGGCGGCGGGGTAGACACCCAGCGCAAGCCTGCATTTTCCAGCTATTACCCCTCTCTCAAGTCGACGGAGAAGGGCTATCCTAAGGAGGGGTGAGACCGGTGCTTGACCGTGAAAGCCGACCTGTGGGTCGGCTTTTTCGTTGGTGTGGGCTGTTAATAAGCATGTGGCCCAAAGCCAATCGATTCAAAGGCTTAGCGTCTTTTGCTGCGCCGCACGAGGGAAATTAGAGATTGTCCCTGCACTCTAACCTCTTTTGCTACGTAAGTACGCAACGCGCTGAAACGCTTGGCATCCAGTCGTTATGCGGCAAACTGCATAGTGTTTCAACGGGGTTTGGTGACTGCTGGCTTACAATTGCGCCTCTACCCAGTTCCCGAATTCGGACAGGTCTTGGAAGAGTGTCTCGGCTCGTTCTAAGGTGGCGGAGCGGGTTCCGTATTGCACCTCATCTTTTTGCCCGAGGATTCGACTTAAGCGCGTCAGCTGCGATTGAGGAACCGCCGAACCCATGACAGCACGCAGAAGCTTGGGTGCTGCGGCGTGGTCTTGTTGATTAACGACTTCGGCACGTTTGGCTGTCAATGCATCGGTGTAAGCTATTGCAGCGAGCACGATATTGCTGATGGCGGGATTCATGGCCTGCCCCGGCTCAGCAAGCGTAATGGCTTCTTGCGCCGCAATTCGATACTCTTTCGCGACCTTAAGTCTGCCTGCCGAAAAATTTTCGTCTACCTCTTTTTTCGCGCCTGTACGCGTCACTTTTTATCTCCCTTTTTTATCGCAGCCGCATAGTCTTGTGGACTCTTGCCCTTTAGCGGCCGGGCATCCTGCGTCATGCTCCCCCACCATGCGTTGCTATTTTGGGATAGTCGGCTGACGTCCGCGTTCGATAGCCCGATAACCGAGATGGCGGCCAGGAACTGGTCTTCCAGTGGCCGTAAAGCTTCTCGAACAGAGTCCGCTATCGTATCAAGATGTTCGTCATCCGCGGCAATAAAACCAATATCAAAATCGCTTTGCGCGCTGTCCTCGCCGCGGGCCACGCTCCCGTAATACCAAGCGGCCTTAATGGCTGGGCGCTCATCGAATACTCGACGAACCGCCTGTAGCAAGTCTGTCCAGCGGTTTTGCTCGGTTTGGAATAACGTCTCGAGCACCGTCGCCAGCGGGTGGCGCCGGTTGAGCTGGAATAACTGGGTGCCTGTCCCGCCAAAAGCCCGGACGACTTGCTGGTTAACGAGATTGTCCAAAACCAGGAGTGCGCCTTTCCAGGTAAGTCCGCTTTGTTTTGCAATGAGGGTTGTCCCGATAGGTTGTTCTTGCGTCGCCAATACGCGCAACACGCGCACTGCACCTGGGCCGTTAAAGAGGCCCGTGAGGGGATAGCGCTGATGACTTTGTGGGGTTCCAGCTGGGCGCATGCTAAGATTCCGCCTTAAATTCAATAGGATTCAAATACAATATATTGTATTATAATTCAATGTGGTGAATTTGAATCCTATGCGATGTCGTCCTACTCGCGCCCGGCGGCAAAAGAAAAATTCAAGGACGGTTCTCCATGCTGAAGCATAGCAGCGCCGATCGCCCGCTCAAGGTCGGGCGCTAATGGTCTTGATGAGATGGCGGCATGGTTATCTCAGCAAATGCATCTACAAACATCTGTAAGTGCATAGAAATTGCCAGTTTGTCGTTTACGGCAGCTTTGGGTCGAGAGTGTGTGAAAACAAAAATCGCCTAAAAATTAGTGCAGGAATGAGCCATTAAATCGCATGAGGATGCATTTTCTTTATGCTGGCAAGAGAATAAGAGAACGAAAATTTCGGACCAATCGCGTTTTCACACAATCTCGGTCGCGTCCCGCCTATCGGTGGCGGGCGTCTCCCGGGTAGAAGCAGGCATTCAACCCCATGATGTGAATGACAGCTTTCGGACCGAACCGCGACGACTTGATCTGACAGATTCTGTCAGATCAAGTCGAAACTACTACATATTAGTGCTTGGCTTTTCGAACGCATTGATCAAGTCCGAGTCGAAAATTCCGTAGAAAGTATTTCAACCTCGAGCTGACGAGTTCCTGCGCCGCACGTCTGGTTGGCCTTTCGGGGTTAGACGCCGCAGCCTGGACCACATCAATAACTAGGGCCAACGTGCGCGCTGCGATCAGACCGTGCTTCAAGCGCGTTGTGGACTGTGCTACGCGGATCATCTCGTACGCCTTATACGGAGGCAGCAAGTCCTGCCCGCTACGCCACTTGCGTAACCTTCCATCGGACACCGGCTCCGACAGGAGTTGAAAGTCTTTCTGAAGCCCTCTAGCCATCCGTACGATTGCCATCCAGTTACCGATGGGGTGCGTGTCAGGGGAAGCGAGCGCTTCGAGCATGTCCCAATCTATACCTTCGGTGGTGCTAATTCTTTCGTAGATAACAGCGCCGCCAACCAGCGTTGCAAGAAGGCGATCAACAAAACCATAGGCATCCGGCTCAAGCACAATTCATTGCTTTGGCCACCATATCTGTGCGTTGTCGAGTTTGTCTGCTCCACAGCACTTGCAGATAAAGATTCCGACTGTTGCAAAACGATACATCCGCAGAAAAATGCCTTCGAGTGCCCGCGCGATGGTGATGTATGACGGCAGCAAGGGGCCGTCGGCGTGGCCGTGGGCGAGCGAGCGTAGAACGTCGCTGGACTCTGCGTCAAAACCTAAGGCATCCAGAATGAGCTTCCAGGTAGTCGGCGAGGTCGCATGGCTGCCACGCAGGAAGTTTTCAAGGTTCTTGAACTGCGGGCCGGCATGCCCGCGGATGATCTGCTGATGCCCCGCGCCTTCAAATATGTGCAAGACAAAGTCTGGATCAGGGTATTCGCTAAACCCAGGCCGCACCCCTAGTGCCCCATTAAAAAGCTTGAGGGGGCGTCGTAGCTTGATCGGGTCATCTGGCACATGTAATGCCTTGGCTACCGGCATGGTTCTCAGGCGGGTACGAAGGTCGTCAGGTTGGTTATTGTTATCGAGCTTTTCCATGTTGCGGTACCAAAACGCGCCGGTTGACCGGCAAGATCGTGGGTGCCGTTCGAAGAGAGCGGTCATCCTGAAAACCTAGATGCCTATGATAAGGTGACCTGCTCCCCTGAATTAGTCCCGTGCTAATGTAGAGTCTGCCGACAGGGAGGCAGGCATGAAGAATCGATTCACGCAAGAGCAGATAATCGGGGTTTTAAAAGAAGCAGAAGCGGGCATGAAGGTCGCCGAGGTATGCCGCAAATACGGTATCAGCGACGCGACGTATTACAACTGGAAGGCCAAGTTCGGTGGCATGACGGTATCGGAGGCGCAGCGGCTGAAGGCCCTGGAAGCGGAGAACGGTAAGCTTAAG
>JAQGMO010000029.1 GCA_028292315.1 Herminiimonas sp.
TCGGCCGGCCCGGTTGCGCCGAGCCCGCCCGTTATCGAGAGATAGTTGATGTCATGGCCCGCTTCCTGCGAACGCGGGCCGCTCTGACCGTAGCCGGTCAAGGAACAATAGACCAGGCCCGGATTGATTTTGGCCAGGGTCTCATAGTCGGCGCCGATCTTGGCGGTGACGCCGGGGCGAAAGCCCTCGATCACGACATCGGCTTTTTCCACCATGCGATGCAGAGCGCTACGGCCGGCTTCCGATTTCAGGTCGAGCGTGACAAAGCGCTTGCCGCGCGAAAGGATAGGAACCGGCAGTCCGGAGCGTCCGCCGCCGACCGCGATCACCTCGGCCCCCATGTCGGACAGGAGCATGGTGCAATACGGTCCGGGGGCCAGGCGGCTCAGGTCGATAACGCGCACGCCCGCGAGAGGACCGCCACGCGCGGCTTCATGCTTTCCTGTCTCTGTTGCAGTAGTCATGTTTCTCCTAACGTGTGGTTCCGGCATCCGCGTCGTCCAGGTAGGCAGCGAGGATCATTTCATGATTTTTGAGCTGCGCCGCGTCGCCTCGCAACGTGGTGCGGCCATGCGAAAGAACGACGAAGCGATCCGCCACGCGTGCGGCGAACGGCAGGTTCTGTTCGGCCAGCAGGATCGCCAGTCCATTCCGCTTGAGCTTGGTGAAAGCAGCTTCGAGAATGTCGTACACGGCCGGCGCCAGCCCCTGGGTCGGCTCGTCGAGCAGCAGCGCGGACGGTCGCGATCCGAGCGCCATGCCGATGGCGAGCATCTGCTGTTCGCCGCCGCTCAGCATGCCGCTCGCCGCATCAAGCTTGGTAGTCAATACCGGAAACAGATCGAAGATCGTCTTGAGCATGCCGGGGCGCTCGGCGGGAGCCAGAAGGCGCATCCCGAGCTGCAGGTTTTCATCTACCGAGAGCGATGAAAAAGTATTGCCGCGAATCTCGGGCACGAACGCCAGCCCGCGGCCGGCGCGCCGGTGCGCCGGCAACGCCGACAAGCATTCGCTGCCGAGGTTGACGGTTCCGGACGACTGCACCAGGCCGGCGATAGCTCCCAGCAGGCTGCTTTTCCCGGCGCCGTTCGGCCCTAGCAGGGCCACCATTTCTCCGGCCGACACCTGCAGGTCGACGTCGAAACAGACGCCGATCCGTCCATAGCGCGCAGACACTTTTTCACACGTCAGCACGCCGGCTCCGCCTGGCGCGCGTCCGCCGGCCGGCAGCGCGGCCGAAGGTCCCATGGCATTTTGTTTGGCTATTACATTCATTGGGCCACCTCGCCGCTGGTACCGAGATACACTTTGATGAACTCGGGGTGTTGAGCAATCTGATCCGGCTTGCCGCTCAGGAGCCGGGTCCCGAGATTGAGCACGACCACATCTTCCGCCAGTTCCTTCACCAGGTGAAAATTGTGCTCGACCAGCAAGACCCCGGCGCCGCTCGCGGCCACCCGCCTGATCTGCGCGGCCAGCACGCGCAATTCCTCGTGCGACAGGCCGGCGGCCGGCTCGTCAAGCAACAGGTATTTCGGACTGGCGGCGATGGCGCGCGCCACGTCCACCATCCGTACCTGCCCGATCGGCAATTCCCCCATGCGGACCCCGGACAAGTGGTGCAGATCCAGGCTGCGAAGGATTTCCAGGCTGCGTTCCCGCAAGCCGCGTTCTTCACGTCGCGCCGCGCCCGTTCCGAGCATCGTGGAAAGAAGGCCTTGCTTCCGGGCCGAATACAGTCCGCACAGGACCGAGGTCTGGACGGTCATTTCCGGATCGATGCGGGGCGTCTGAAACGTTCTGGATATGCCGCGTCGTATCCGTTGAAATGAAGGGGTGGCCGAAATATCTTCGCCGTTCACGGTAACCCGTCCCGACTGCACCGGCACCAGGCCCGTGATTGAATTGAACAGGGTCGACTTGCCGGAACCGTTCGGCCCGATGACGGCGAGGATGCGGCCTGGCTGCAGCGAGACGCTGATGGCGCTCAGCGCGGTAAAGCCGCCGAACCGGACCGTCACATCCTGAACTTCAAGTGTCATGACGGCCTCCTTGCGACAACCTGCGGCAACGGCTTTTCAGCGTTTTCAGTATTTTTCCGCGCTGCCATCCAGCGGCCGATGCGGATTCCGAGCAGCCCGCGCGGTGCCAGCAATAACACGGCGATCAATGCCCCGCCGTAGAAGATGCCCTGCACTTCCTGCGCCGGGATGAACTTGAAGATCAGTGTCAGCACCGCCGCGCCCATGATCGGACCGAGGATCGTGCGCGAGCCTCCCACCACTGCCATCAGGAGCACTGACAGGGAAAGCGGCGGGCCCAGCGAGTCGGGTCCGATGTAGCTCGAGTTATGCACATACAGCCATCCGCTCAGTCCCGCGACCGCGGCGGAAAGGGCCAGCACCATGCTGCGCTCGTGACCCACGTCGATACCGTCGGCGGTGGCGCGCAGCGCATCGCTTCTGATCGTGTTGAGCGCGCGCCCGGTGGCGCTGTGGATCAGGTTCGAATAAGCCACTACGACCAGGATGACAATGCTCCATGCCAGGATATTGAATAGCATTGGCGAGGTAATGAACGGAATCGGCGGAACGCCCGAAAGCCCGATATAGCCGCCGGTTAAATTGCCGCCTTCACGCAGGCTCAGGTCGACGATGTTGCCGAATACAAGCGTTGCGATCGCCAGGGCGAGCGGCGAGAGGCGCGTCACCAAACGGGCCAGCGGATAGGCAATTACGGCCGGCAGCAAGACCGATGCGAACACCGTGAGGAACGGGGAAACGTCATATCGCATGCACAGGATCGCGGTAGCATAGGCGCCGATTGCCGCGAATGCCGCCTGCGCCACCGACAGGATGCCTGCCTGCCCGTAGCTGATGCCGACCGAAAGCGCGAGCAGGCCATAGATGGCGATAATGCTCGAGGTGTCGAGCCAGACCGCGTTGGTGCCGATGATGAGTGCCAGCACGCCGACACAGGCAGCCAGGCCCAGCGCCGGATACAAGTGATTCTGAAGCTTCATGCGCGTCCTCCCGCAATGCCTTCACGACTCATTTTGCCAGTCGCCAGGACGGTGAAAATAAAGATCAGCGGAATCATCGTGGCCAGCCCTCCCGAAGCAAATCCCGCGCTCAGCGATTCAACCACGCCGATCGCGATGCCGCCGATGAAACCGCGCATCGGTCCCTGCAGGCCGAACAGGATTGCCGCGCCGAACGATGTCAGCGTCAGGTGCAATCCCGCCGCAAAGTCGGTGCCCGAGGTGTACAGGATCAGCACCCCGGCTATCCCGGCCAGGATGCCGGTCAACAGAAAGGTGCTGAACTGTACTGCGCGGACCGGGATGCCGGCCAGTTGCGCGCCGCGCGGATTGATGGCGCTTGCACGCATCATCCGGCCCCACGGCGAGCGGTACAGCAGGAGATAGAGAGCGAACATGATCAAGGTGCCGACCAGCACATTGATGCCGGCCTGGGGACTGATCCGGATGCCGCCCAGATTCCAGAACGTGTCAAACGGCTGCCGTATCACCGGATCATGACCGAATCCGCTCAACACGGTGGACTCGAGCATGACCGCGAAACCGAAGCTCGCCAAGACGATCACCAGCGGATTGCCGGGATCGCGGCGGCTCAGGATACCCGAAATCGTGCCCGTGATTGCGGAAGCTACGGTAGCCACGCAAATTCCCGCGGCGATACCGAGCGGGCCTCCGATCACGAAGGCCGTAACCGCCGCGAGCACGGCATAGGCGCCGATCGCCAGGTCCACGGTATCCGTAGCCAGGAAAATCAGGCTGATCGGAAACGCAAGCAACCCGTAGGTGACGCCCAGCAGAATGCCGCGCACCGCCAGTTCGATGAGTTGTTCCATATGCCGCCTTGACTTAAATGTCCAGCTTGTCTTTAAGCGCGAGCGCTGCCAGCATGAAAAATCCCTGTCCGAACAGGGTCGTGCCGAACGGCACGCCTGGCCCGCCCGGCGGAACCGCTACACCCGGCACGGCGCCCGACGGCTCCACGGAACCCACCACGACGTTGAATGCGCGCAGCGCAGACTCCATCATATTGCCATCCACGAAGCCGAGCTGAATGCCGCGCGCGACTGCATAGGCATACATCAGCGTGCCCGACGCCTCGATCTGGGCATAGGGGTCGTCGAGAATGTGGCGCAGGAAGCCGGTGCGGTCCTGGTGTTTCTGCATCGCGGTCAGCGCGTTGCGGCAGGTATCGGCAACCAGTTTTGATTGTGGATGATCGGGACACAGCGTCAGCATTTCGACCGAGGACGTGACCAGCCAGCCATTGCCGCGCGACCAGAATGTGGATTGCGGATAGGAGTTCGGCTGCTCGCACCATGCGTGCCGGCCCAGGTGAAATTCCGGGTCGACCAGGTGCTTGACCCGCACTTCATACTGCTTGAATGCCTCGTCGATATACTTATTATCCTTGGTAACCTGGCCGTACAAAATGAGGAACGGGCAAATCATGTAGAGATAGTCGATCCACAGCTCGGGCCCTTCCATACGGTCCCAGAAGCCGCCTTCGCGGGTACGATTCGCCGCCATGAGGGCATCCATCTGACGTTTCGCGGCTGCAAGGTATTCTTCATTGCCGGTGCGCTGGTAAAAGCGCAGCAACGCGAATCCGAGGGAGGAAGGCAGAGTAGCCGAGGGGGTCAGCGTAGGCGCGTGGCCGGCCGCATAGACCAGTGGATCGCCGTAATTGAGAAAGCCGGTACTGGTCTGGGTCTCGACGGCGCGGTCGATCCACGGCTGGATGGCGTTGATGTCCGCATCGTTGCCCCATGCCAGGATACCGGCCAGCGCAGGGGATTTTTCCCAATAGTCGCGCTCATACGGATGGTCGATGGTGTATTGGATAACCTTTTTCAGAACTGCTTTTACATCATGCTTTCTCATCGTTGTCTCCTGTTACATGCTGACTGCGCAGAATGTTTATCTTTTTAACGTAAGTAAAAAATGACTTCAGAACCCGGGGAATTACACCCTCTTATTAACATACCTTCTGGTAAGTATGTACATACGCTAGAAGTTTGTCAATAATATTTCAATTTGCGATACGCACTGCGCCGCCAAAGAAATTTTTCAATTTATAAAAACTTTAAGCCTTTGTTTTTAATAATGTTTTTACTTTCATGCGCAAACTATCTGTTTGTCAATCTGAATGCGGCGGACCATGCAAACATACCACTGAATCCTCTTTTTTACTGGCATACTGCCCGGTAGGTATGTCCAGCTGCTATACTTTTGTCAATGGCGCAGAAAGCGCATTTCGATTGTCAGGGATTTGACCATGGGACGTCCAAAAAGCAACGAGGAATACCGATTACTCAGTTTTGCCGCGATAACCCGCACTGCCTTGCGCCTGTTTGTGGAACGCGGTTACCGGAACACCAGCGTTGATGATATTGCCGCTGATTCCCGGCTGACCAAGGGTGCGGTGTATTACTACTTCAAGACAAAGGAGCATCTGCTGCTCAGCATTCTCTCCGAGATTGAAACCAATTGGGTCGAGCAAGTCATACCGAGGCTCAGCCGGGCCGGAAGCACGCCGACCGAAAGGCTGGCGACATTCGCTACCTTCGATGCCGCATGGGCCAAGGAAAGGCCCGATGAGCTGATGCTTTTGATCATGATGTCGATCGAGTTCGCCAATTCCGAATCCGAAATCAAGAAGCGTATCGAAAGCATCTACGCGAAAACCGCCGCGGCCCTGGAGCACATTGTCGAGGAGGGCAAAAAAAGCGGAGAATTCACGGCCGAGATGCCGTCGCGTGACATCGCCCTGTTTTTCATGTCCGCTCACGACGGCAACATGCTGCAATGGTACCGGAGCGATAAGGATCCGGAGATAGGCTATATTCTGGCACGCGCCTATCGACGGGCGATTCTTCGAATTGTGGGCGCGCAGGAAGTCCGGGTCTAAGTCGACACACTCAACACTCAACCGAAAGACAAAGAGGAGAACATGGCTGAAACAAAATACCGGCGGGCCAAGGCTGTCGTTTGCCGCGAGCGTGACAAGCCGATGACCGTGGAAGAGATCGAAGTCGAAATGCCGCGCCGCGGCGAAGTAATGATGCGGCTGTCCGCGTGCGGCGTATGTCACAGCGACCTCTCGGCCACCAACGGCACCATTCCATTCCCGCTGCCGCTGGTGCTCGGGCATGAAGGCGCCGGCGTGGTCGTGGCAGTGGGCGAAGGCGTCACCGACTATGTTGTGGGCGACCATGTTCTCAGTTCTTTCGTCAGCATGTGCGGTAAATGCCGTTATTGCCAGACTGGCCGTCCACAGCTGTGCGACCAGGCCGCGAAGGCGGCAAGCACCCTCCCCGACGGCACCGTCCGGACCCGCGACCTCGCCGGTAATCCACTGAATATTTTTTCCGGCTGCGGCGTCATGGCTGAATATGCCACGCTGCACGTCGACAACGTCGTGAAAATCACGAAGGACATGCCGCTCGATCGTGCGGCGCTGATCGGCTGCGGCGTGATGACCGGGGTGGGCGCAGCGACCAATACGGCCAAGGTAGAGCCTGGATCGACCGCAGTGGTGTTCGGCTGCGGCGGCGTCGGATTGAATGCGATCCAGGGTTGCGCCATTGCCGGCGCCGCGATGATCGTTGCGGTCGACACGTCCGATGAGAAGCTTGAGATGGCGCGCCAGTTCGGCGCCACCCATACGGTCAACGCGAAAGCCGAAGAAAACCTGGTCAAGACCGTACGCAAGCTGACCGGTGGCGCAGATTATGCATTCGAGTGCGTCGGCATGGGAGAAATTGCCGCCCAGGCCTATGGCGTGCTCGGCAAAGGCGGCAAGGCTGTCGTGGTCGGCGTCGCGGCGCCGAAGGATCAGACCACCATCCGTACCTCCTCGCTGACCTTTGAAGAAAAGACCTTGACGGGCAGTTATTTCGGCTCGGCCCGCCCGCGCCAGGATTTCCCGAGATTGATCGGCCTTTACCAGGCCAAGCGGCTTAAGCTCGATGAGCTGATTACCCGCACGTATACCATCGACGAAGCGCCGCAGGCCTTTATCGATATGGCTGAAGGGCGCAATGCCCGCGGCGTCATTGTTTTCGGGGATCAGGCGGAGCGTACGGACTAACTGCGAAGGAAGGCTGCGCATCGACGCGGCCATCCTGCCCTCGATAATCGTCTGAAGTATGTTTCGCGCAAGCCGGCGCGGCGGGCGAGCCTTGCCGATTGTGGATTGCAGATTGCGCGGATGCGTCAAGCACTTCCTGCATTAGTTGTGGTCAGACAGGTTCATGCATGAATAGCTTGCTTACCTGAAACGGAGTATGACCATGGCAAACACATTAGTCAGGACTTTTGATAAATTTTCCGATGCCGAGAATGCGCGCAATGCCCTGTTGCGCTCCGGCTTTTCACCGGAAAGCGTCCACCTCGTATCGCAACAGGATGAGGCCGGCCCGGTAGAGGGGAATTTCATCCTGGAATATAAGGATGCCGACCATGATCGCGATGTCAGCTTCCTCGATGCGTTGACTGGCCGGGATGATCCCAATGAAGGAAAAGGCCGTTCCGAAGTGGCATGGCGCGGTACTTACCTGTTGACGGTGGATGCCAGTGATAATGAGCAATTCAATCGAGCCTCCAGGATTACCGAAGAGTTCGGTACTTCAGCCCCGGATGATCGGCCTGCGTCATGAAATGAAGCCTGCTGAATCTGCCTGAACTGACTCGGCCTTCCTGTTTTCCTACAAGATGATGGCGTGAACGCCTATTCAGCTTGCGCAGCTTAATGGCTATGATTTGCAGGACGAATCCGAAGTGCGAAATTTATTAAAGGAGAATAAGCATGACTCAACGTATAGGCCGCGTGGCGGAAGCGCAGCATCGTGGCAAGCGCGAAAAATTGCAAATCAAGAAATCCAACATCGCGCGCGAAGCGGTAAAAAAGGCTGAAGCAAAGGCCAGGTATCAGAATGCGGTAAAGGGAAGTCCGGGTTCGATGGCGTCGCCGACCTGAGATTTAAATTAATGTCGAGTCTGTAATCAAGGCTGCGATCTGGAATCCGGACTGATGTCCGATTTACGTTCCAGCCGGGATTACGATACTTTAATATAAGGGAATTTGTGCGTGTACCGCCCTCGGTATTGCCGCGCGGGTTTATTCTCCAAATCCTGAATAGTCGGGTTGGCTTCAAGGATTTCCTGCCGAAGGCTGCCGTACGTGGCATGAATAATCAGCTTTTCAATCAGAACGTATTTGGGAATTTCTTCACGTACCACGCCTGACACGGCGCCGCTGGACTTAAGGATACCGAAACCGGTGCCCTATCCGTGCGCCAGGTGCTTGATGCGGCCCCGACAGGCGGCGCCGCATGACGCCCCGGGTCTGACACTACATACCGCTAAGGAATACATGCCGGCCTGACTTAAACTTATTGGCATTACAAGCCGGCTAGAGCTTGTGCTGAAATTACGCAAAGCTTGATAAATCCTGCCCCACCGGCTTGGAAACCCGTTTGGAATATTGCGCAATGTCAAAGGTTCACAGTGAACCGGCGATGGCTTTGTTGATATAAATGTATTATTCATGGCTATCACGGTTATCCGAACCGCCGGTCCGCCGTTTTCGACAGGCAATCCCAGTTTAAAAGGAAGAAAATGGCACAAACTCGCGCCGCGGTCAGTCATACCGCATTGCGTCCCGGCCGTGAGGCCGGGCTTTACCTCGCCAATTCGGTGCGTGAAAAGCTGGGCGACCGCACTCCCGACGTCCTCATCGTGTTCGCCTCGCCTGAATATGATTATTCCGAACTTCTCGAAGCCATCAGGGAAAATTGCAAGTCCCCGATCCTGCTCGGATGTTCTTCCGCCGGCGAGTTTTCCGGATGCTCTACCGGAAACGCATCGGCATCGATCATGGCGATCAGTTCGGACGAGATTCTGTTCAATGCGCGGGTGGGCACCGGCCTGCGAACCAACCGCGCCAGCGCCATCAGCCAGATCCTCCCGGTGTTCACCGCCGACGACCATACCGGGTATCCGTATCGTTCCGCCCTTGTGCTCACCGATGCCTTGGCCGGGTATGCCGATGAACTCATCCACGAGATCACAGTGGAAACGCGCGGCACCTACCAGCTGTTCGGAGGCGGTGCGGCCGACGATGCGAAATTCCATCAGACCCACGTATTTTTCGGTACCAGGGCATTTGCCGACGCCGTCGTGGTGCTCGAAATTCTGTCGAAGAAGCCGGTTGGTCTCGGCGTCAGGCACGGCTGGCAACCGAGCGGCGAAACGCTGCGCGTCACCGAGGCGCAAGGGAACCGCCTGATCAGCCTGAATGCGACGCCGGCCGGCGATATTTTTGCGCAGCATGCGGAGCGCATCGGCCAGACTTTCAATCGCGACGACCCGCTCCCGTTCTTTTTGCACAATGTAATCGGCATCGATACCGGTGACGGATACAAGCTGCGGGTTCCACTCTCTCTCAATGCGGACGGCTCGGTCTCATGCGCGGCCGAAGTGCCGGCTGGCGCCACGGTGCGCATCATGACCAGCAGCGTCGACTCCGCGTGCGAAGCGGCGCGTCTGGCGTCGCAAGCGGCGATCGACGGCTTGCATGGTGAAAAACATGCCGGGTCGCTGATTTTCGATTGCGCCGCAACCAGGCTGCGCCTGGGTCAGGATTTTGGCGATGAACTGAAGGCGGTCGCCGCTACCCTGGGCTCGGAAAATTTCGCAGGCTGCAATACCTACGGCCAGATTGCGCGCACCGAAGGACAGTTCAGTGGCTTTCATAATTGCACGGCGATAGTGTTCGCCTTTCCGCAGTAAGAATATGATTCCCATCGAGCTGGTCTCGATTTTCAAGCGACTGCAGATACCCGAGATCAGAAGTGCCGCCACCCGCGAACTCGCGGTATTCACGAACACCACCGAGGTCCTGGTGTTCGGGAAGGATGAAGAGATCGGCATATTTCTTCCGGCGCCCGGCCTGCCGCAGACCCTGCGCCAGGGCGGCCGCTGGCAGACATTTCTCGGCCATTGCGCCGCGGAGGGAACAGCCGGCGGCGCCGTGCCCGCCACCAATGACGATGTCGACCTCGATGCGATGGGAATCGCCGATGAGTTGGGTTTGTCAATCATGGTATTCCTCGGCGCCAGGCCTGCTCCGGTGGCGCTGCAATGGATATCCGCCCTGCTTCCGCTGCTCGGCGCGAAATTGGCGATCGAAAGAACCGCGCTTGCATCCAGTGGCCACGCGGCTGCGGCGCGCGACGCAAGCCGGAGGGCCGGCGCGCTCAATGCGGCGCTCGACGCCAACCGCCGCGAATTGCAATCCGCTTATGAAAGGGCTGAACGGGAACTGATTTTCCGGCGCGAAGCCGAGAGCAGGCTGAGGGAAGCGGATCGCAGGAAAGACGATTTCCTGGCCATGCTGGCGCATGAACTGAGAAATCCGCTCGCGCCGATCAGCATGGCGGCGCAGATCCTGAGGCTTCCTTCCGTGCCGCCGGAACGCCTGCGGCAAACCAGCGAAATCATCGAGCGCCAGATCGGGCACATGACCAGCCTGCTGGATGACTTGCTCGATGTTTCGCGCGTTACCCGTGGTCTGATCACGCTCGACCATGAGGCCGTGGACGTCGGCGGCATCATCGCCGACGCGATCGAACAGGCGCGCCCGCTGATTGAAGCGCGCCATCATCGTCTTACCGTGCAACTGGCGCCGGAATCCGTGCGCGTCCTGGGGGATCGCACGCGCCTGGTCCAGGTCGTCACCAACCTCCTTAACAACGCGACCAAATTTACCCCCGAGGGCGGCGATATTCTGCTACGCCTTGAGCCCGGCCCGCAGTACATCGGACTATGCGTGCGCGACACCGGGGTCGGCATGGATGCGCAATTGCTGCCGCGTGTATTCGATTTGTTTACCCAGGGTGAACGCTCTTCCGACCGGTCCCAGGGCGGTCTGGGGCTCGGCCTCGCCCTGGTGAAAAGCCTGGTTGAACTGCATGGTGGAAAAGTTGCCGCATACAGCGCCGGCCACGGGACCGGCAGTGAATTTTCGATCAATCTGCCGCGCCTCGACGGGCCGGTGCGGCAGACCGAAGCGCCGCGCGCCAGGAATGCCCGCCAGTCAGCCCCCGGGGAGCTATGCGTGATGATCGTCGATGACAATGCCGATGCCGCGCAAACCATGGCCGCATTCCTGGAAGCGACTGGCTACCGGGTGTGCGTGGCTTATGACGGACATGCCGCAATCGCCATGGCGCGCGATGAAACGCCGCATGTATTCCTGCTCGATATCGGCTTGCCCGACATGGATGGCTATGAATTGGCGCGTTCGCTTCGGGCGCAGGCACACTCCGCAGGATCGGTACTTATTGCCCTTACCGGCTATGGCCAGGCAGAAGACCAGGAGCGTTCGCGAAGCGCCGGCTTCGACCATCATCTGACCAAACCGGCGGACCCAGCCCGGCTCGTGGAGCTTCTTTCCGCAGTGAGTGGAGAAAACTGATTGGCATGCCGTCCAATCGCGCCCCCGCTGAAGCGGCTGGACGGCGCGCCATGCCGATCGGACAGCATCAGGCCGGACCGATGCAAACCGGCTGGACTAATACCAGGTTACGCTATTGAATGTTCAGCTTCTTGCCCCCGGTACCCTGCTTTTTCGGCAAGGTCAAGACAAGGACGCCGTTCTCCACCTTTGCTTCCGCTTTGGAATCGTCGATATCTTGCTGGAAGCTGAAAGTACGGAAATCTTCCCCATAGACACGCTCGCTGCGTAACCTGCTTCCGGACTGCTCAGTCCTTTCATCAAGCACATCGGCCCTGATCGAAACCGTATTGCCGTCAATCGACACCGTGATATCTTCCCGCCTGGCACCCGGCACTTCCGCTTTGAGGATGTAAGCCTGATCGTTTTCCTCAACATCCACCCGCATGCGCGGCACCTGATCAAGCGTACGCAAAGCGGGCGCAAGAGAAAAATCCCTGAAAATATCTTCAATATTCGGTACCAATCCCGAACGAACCATGTCGCCCATCGGATTGGCGCGAACCAAGTTACTGCGAGCCATAACTGCCTCCGTTTCTGCATTTCATGGAAAAGTTTTCCGGATGCCCTGTCCATTGCCGCCCTCCGCGGCCAATGAAACCGGCACGATGCGCGCGCCTAAAGCGCCACGTGTGAATTCATCATATTGTCGAATATCGAACGGCTTGTGAGCGATATCAACCTGGCGGCAGATGAGGCCCGGGCTATCGCCAGCGCGAATTTCATTGTAAAGAATATTGCCGGAAGCATTTTTAGCGATCCCGGCGCAAGGGCGTGCATTCCGACACATTTGGGCACTGATCATAGCCGCCGGTGCCACCTGTAGATGCATTCGGGCTATGATTGCACTGTTCAAAGAATCCAGGCGTTCGCCCCAGGCAAGCGGCGCTTGAAATCAAGCTTCATCAAACCACTCGCAACCATGTCGACAAACTGTTCAGATCAGGTACCACAGGACACCGATACGCGGCATCGGCAAATTCTTGACAGCGCAATAGATTACGCAATTATCAGCAGCGACCTGCAAGGAAAAATCACTAACTGGAATGCAGGAGCGCACAGTATCCTCGGCTGGACCGAGGATGAAATGCTGGGGCAATCCGTGCATCGTTTCTTTACGCCGGAAGACGTCGCCGCCGGACGCGTCGAAACCGAAATGCGCAACGCCATCCAGTTCGGACACGGGAACGACGAACGGTGGCATGTCACCAAGGACGGCAGGCGGCTTTGGGCCTCCGGCGAAATGATGCCGCTCAAAAGCGAGACTGGCGAAATCATCGGATTTCTGAAGATATTCCGCGACCGCTCGGAACAAAAATCCGCCGAATCCGACCTCAGGCGAAAAAATGAATTGCTGGAAAACGAGGTAGTCCAGCGCACGCGCGAACGCGATCGCCTTTGGCGCATATCGCTTGATTTATTCCTCGTGATCGCCAGCGATGGAATGCTGCTCGACGCCAATCCTGCCGCATCGATTCTCGGCTACGAACCGCGGGAACTGCGCGGCCAGCACTTCGGGCCGTTCGTGCATCCCGACGATATCGGGCGCACTCTGGCGGCGATCGCCCAGACTGCGCAGGCGCCGGTGGCGCATTTTGAAGTTCGCCTGCGCCACAAGAACGGGTCGTTCCGCTGGTTTGCATGGTCTGCCGTCGCAGAGAACGGCGTGATTCATGCCAATGGCCGCGACATAACGCTTGAAAAGAGGCAAGCCGAACTAGTCCTGCTGGCGAGCGACGAGCGTTTGCAACTTGCGCTCGATGCGGGTGGCATGGGGGCCTGGGAATGGAATATCTCGACCGGGACAGTCACATGGTGGCCCGGAATGGATACGGTGCACGGCCTCGCCCCGGGGTCGACAATCCGGATCATGGAGGAATATGCCGGTTTTGTTCATCCGGACGATCGTCCGCAGGTAATGGCGGCCGTCACCGAGTGCATCGATACGCGGCACGATCTGCTTTATGAGTACCGCATCATTTGTCCCGGCGGCGCGGTCCGCTGGATTGAAGTGCGCGGCAGGCTGGTGTTCGATGAAGCGGGAAACCCGGCGAAACTGTCGGGCCTGTGCGTCGATATCACGCGCCGCAAGCGGACCGAGCAGGATTTGCGGTTTCTGGCGGAGGCAAGCGCCGAACTTGCCGGATTGATCGACTACCAAAGCACGCTCGACAAGGTGGCGCGCCTTGCCGTGCCGGCGTTCGCCGACTGGTGCGCGGTCGATATCCTGGAACAGGATGGGACGCTCAACCGCGTCGCCGTCGCACACGTCGACCCGGAAAAAGTAAGGCTCGCGCATGAGTTTCATCGGCGCTATCCCCCTGACCCGACGCGCGCAGTCGGCACGTGGAACATCATTCGGAGCGGACGCGGCGAATATATTCCGGAAATACCGGACGCGCTTCTCGAACAATCGACCCGGGATGCCGAACACCTTGCCGCGGTCAAGGAACTGGGCCTGAAATCCTATATCGGCGCACCGCTTGCGCTGCGCGGCAAAACCCTCGGCGCGATCACCTTCGTGACCGCCGAGTCCGGCCGCATCTACAACGCGGACGATCTTGCGCTGGCTGAAGACCTCACGCGCAGGGCCGCGATCTCACTCGAAAACGCCAATCTTTATCGGAAGCTGCAGGATTCCGATCGCGCCAAGGATGTATTTCTCGCGACGCTGGCCCATGAATTGCGCAATCCGCTGGCGCCGATCGCGAATGCGCTGAGCATCATAAAAATCACCGGCCTGGATAAAGCCCGGATCATGCAGGTTACGGAAATCATGGAACGCCAGGTCACCCAGCTGACAAGGCTGGTCGATGACCTCATGGATGTATCGCGCATTACCACCGGCAAAATTGAATTACAGCGGGAACACACCGATCTGGCCACGGTGGTTAAAAATGCGATTGAAACCAGCCGGCCGCATATCGACGCTGCGGATCATAAGCTGACCGTCACTTTCACGGACCAGCCGGCAAGCTTGTATGCGGACCCGGTGCGGCTGGCGCAAGTTTTTTCAAACATGCTGAATAATGCCGCCAAATATACCAGGCCGGGCGGCCGGATCGATGTGATCGTCGAGAGCACGGATGACCATTTTGTCGTGCGCATCAAGGATACGGGAACCGGTATTCAACCCGCCATGCTGAGAAAAATATTCACGATCTTTACCCAGGTCAGCCATCCGCTCGAGCGCAGCCAGGGCGGCCTGGGCATAGGCCTTTCACTGGTCGACGGACTGGTGCGGCTGCACGGCGGAACGGTGGAGGCGCATAGCGATGGCCTCGACAAGGGAAGTGAATTCACGGTGCGTTTGCCGCGGGTGGCGTTCACCGAGGCGCGCCAGGCCGACAGCCAGCCGGATAAGGAGGGCCGCCCCGCCGCCGCCCCGACCGGATCCGGCATGCGCCGCATCCTGGTCGTGGATGACAACGTCGACGCAGCCAAGACAGTCGCTGAAATCCTGACGATGCTGGGAAACGAGGTAAGCGTTGTCTACGATGGCCTGGCGGCGGTGCAGGCAGCGGTCGACCTCATGCCGGATATCGTGCTGCTCGACATCGGACTGCCGGGCATCGACGGTTATGAAGTGGCGCGGCGGATTCGGTCCACGCCGGGCCTCGCCGATATGCAGTTGATCGCGCTGACCGGCTGGGGACAGCAAAAGGATAGGCAATGGGCGGTTGAGGCCGGCTTTTCGGCCCATTGGGTGAAGCCGGTGCAACTGGAAAAGCTGCAGGAAATTTCAGCGCGCAGGTAAGCGGGGGAAATGCGGTGAGCAATGCCGCCGGTGATTCGGCGGCCGCGTGCGCGCAGGCCCGGTGCGCCCGGGTCACCGGCGGCATTGCTATAGCCCGGCCGAGTCAAGGTCCGCGCGTGTCGGCAAACCTTCCGTGTCGCCCCGCACCTGTACCGCGCGCGCACCAATCCAGACGCCGCGCCTTACCGCGTCGAGGCTTGCCAGGCCTTCGAGCAATCCGCTGATGACGCCGACCGCAAAGCCATCCCCGGCGCCCACCGTGTCCACCACTTCGGCGACCGGAAACCCCGCCACGTAGCCGCCGGCGGCCATGGGTCCGGCCTGCTCGAAGTACGCTCCATCGGGGCCGAGCTTCACGACAACCAGCTGTACGCCCAGCGCAAGATAGTAAGCGGCAATGCCTTCCGGCGTCGCCTGACCGGTCAGGAAACGTCCTTCTTCCAAACCCGGCAGCACCCAGTCGGCGCGCGCGGAAAGAGAATTAATCCAATGACGCATCAGTTCCGGCGTGCGCCAGAGCGAAGGACGCAAATTGGGATCGAAAGAGACCGAGCCGCCTGCCGATTTCATCAGTTCCATGCTTTTGCATGCGGCTTCAAGCGTGGTGTCCGAAACTGCCGCGAAGACGCCGGTCGCGTGCATGTGACGGGCGGACTTGAGCCAGGCTTCGTCGACATCATCCGGCCCCATCAGGCTGGCGGCGGACCCTTTACGGTGGTATTCGACTGGCGGGTCGCCGCCCTCCGCGACGCGGCCCTTGAATAGAAAGCCGGTGCTTTGCGCCGGATCGCACACGACCCGTGAACAATCGACGCCTTCACGCCGCATTTCCGCAAGCAGATAGCGCCCCATGGAATCGGTGCCAAGGCGGCTGGCCCAAGCGACCCTGAAGCCGAGCCGCGCAAGCCCGATTGCCACATTCGTCTCGGCGCCGGCGGTGCCCTTGGTAAATATGTCGGCCTGCTCGATCGGCCCCGGCCGGTCGGCCACCAGCATCATCATGGCTTCGCCAAATGTAACGACATCGAGCCGGTGATTCATATCGCGCGCATCCAATTGATTCCTGGCCAAGATCCGGGAAATGGCTTAATTTTAGCTGAAACAGGGCGCCGGACCAGTGCCCCGCAAAACAGGCCCGATGCCGCACGACGGCGTGCCGCCCTAGCCCCCTATATTTTTCCGGCCGATTTCCGCTTCGATAGCGAAAATAAGCCTGGTATAGGTCGCCCCTGTCGCGACCTCACAACCGAGGTCTTGCGCCTCCTGCACACGTCCCACATCGGCAATCCGTTCGCCGCCGCCCGGCCCCATGGCCGCAGCGACTTTCGCCAGCAAACCCTGCAATGCAATCGACCGACTCTCTTTCATGGCAAGTTCCTTCATCAAAAACGAAGTCTCCATTAACCGGGCACACGCAGGCCGGCGAAACTCAGGCAACCCGCCAGGCTTTTTGCAAAATCGCCTGGATTTTTCCGGGCTCGACCGGCTTGACCATGTGATGATCAAAGCCGGCCTGCTGCGCCAGCTGGCGATCTTTCTCCTGGCCCCAGCCGGTGACAGCTACCAGCACGCAATCATGGGTTGCCGGCAAGTCGCGCAGACGGCGCGCCAGCGCATACCCGTTCAATCCGGGCAGTCCGATATCAAGAAATGCGAATTCGGGATCGAAGCCCGGTGCGGCGGCAAGCGCGTCCAGCCCGTTATGCGTGATCAATACCTCGTGGTCCATTGCGCGCAGCAAGGTTGCCAGGCTGGTCGCGAAGTCGACATTGTCGTCCGCTAATAAAATCCGGTAACGTTCATTCGTTCCGGCCGCATCGCCGCCCGGCTTCTCGCCATCGTTTTGCGGTTCGTCCGACGCCGCCGGCAGTCGCACGATGAACGTGCTGCCGCGATCGACCCCTTCACTATGGGCTTCGATCGTTCCGCCGTGTAACTCGATAAGCCGCTTGGCCAGGGTGAGGCCCACTCCAAGTCCGGCGTTGACGCGTTCGAGCGAATAATCCGCCTGGGTGAACATCTTGAAAATATCCGGCAAAATCTGTGACGGAATGCCGATGCCGTCGTCAACCACCTTGATGACTATCTGTCCCTGCTCGACATAGGTTGAAAACCCGATGTTCCCGCCCGGATTGGTGTACTTCGCCGAGTTGTTCAGCAAGTTGGAAAACACTTGCGACAAACGCATCGCGTCAGCGTCCAGGAACACCGGCCGTTCCGGCATGTGAATCGACAGGCGATGCTTGCGCTGCTCGATGAACGGGCCGATCGACTCGATCGCATTCTGCACGATCGGCTGCAGCGCTACCCGGCTTCTCTTGATGGCCAGCTTGCCGGTCGTGATGCGCGATACGTCGAGCAGGTCGTCCACCAGCCGTACCATCTGGTTCAGCTGGCGTTCCATGATTTCCCGCGCCTTTTGCGATGTCGCCGGATTGGCGCCCCCGAGGCGAAGTATCGCCAATCCATTAACCAGGGGCGCCAGCGGATTGCGCAGTTCATGCGCAAGTGTCGCAAGAAATTCGTCCTTGCGGCGATCGGCGATCAGCAGCGCCTGTTCCGCGCCGCGGCGCTCCATCATCTCGTGTTCGAGGATACGGTTCGACTCTTCGAGTTCGGTCGCGCGGCGGCCAACCTCGTTGAGCATGTCGTTGAAGGCGTCTACCAGGACGCCGATCTCGTCTTCGGTTGCCTTTTCCACGCGCAATGAAAAATCGCGGCGCTGCATCACTTCACGCGCAACCTTGGTCACGGCGAGGATCGGCTTGGTGAATGCCGCCTGCATCCAGGTCGAGATCATGGCCGCCGTTATCAGGCTGACCGCCATCACCGTAAAAAGGATGGCGATATAGCTCTTCAGCCGTTCCAGCAATTCGTAACGCGCACGGATGTAGACGGTCCCGACCACTTCGCGGTTTTCAACGATCCGGTGGAATACCGAAATCGTGTCGCGCTCGATATGAAAGCCGCTATCATGCGGCTTTTCGGGGAAATCCAGCGACTCGCTGCCGACGCCCCGGTAAGCGGCAAAGAGCTCGCCGTCACCCCGGTAAAGCGCGGCCGCCATGATCGCCGGCCGGGCCTTGAGCAATTCGAGATTTTCACGGGCCGCCTTGCGGTCGTCGAAGTTCAAAGCCGGCGCGCTGCCGCGCGCGACGAGGTCGGCCTGCGTCCTCAGGTCGGCCACCCATGAAGCCTGATAGGTGCGGATATCGTAGGCCAGCATGGCAATGGCGGATACCATCAGCGCCATGAACGTGGTGGTCAGCACTACGACCATCAGCTTGCGCGAAATTGAACGCCGGATCGAAAGCATCATCGCTCGGTCCCGGGCCGTACCAGCAAGGCTACCGATAACATCCGCGAGCTCAGCTTGCAATCGGCGCGTTCGGCGGCGGCCAGCGACACCTCGAAGCGGATGCGCCCGTCGACCGGCTTGAAATTGATGACGCTGCCTTGGGCCAGCGCACCTTCGGTTTCCGTGACGGTCACAATCGCACGCTGTTGCGCAAGACGCAACCATTGCGGCTGGCGCGACATTTCGGTCTGCCCTATGAATAACAGGTGCACGCCATTCAGCGCATCGCCGTCTTTCAGGCGCCTGACCAGGACTGTGCGATTGTTGACGGTGCGGCTGGCCGTGATCTGCGCCAGCTCGGATGCCAGCGCGTCGGCGCCGGCCACGCCGATCACGTAGGGCGTTTCCGGCTCCGGAAATGCGGCT
>JAQGMO010000037.1 GCA_028292315.1 Herminiimonas sp.
GCTTCAGCCAATGCAACGCCGGCCCATAGCAGGCTGAACGGTATGCCAAGCGCAAATCCGGCGCCGCGCACCCGGCGCCATCCGGCGGCATGGCGCCGGGGGCGTGTCAGCCATCCAAGTCTCACGCTCAATATACCGAGCAGGAATAGCACCACGACATGCGGCAGCAGAAATACCGATTGCACCATCAATTCCACGTAATCGGTGATGCGCGTGACCGCGATGTCTGCGAACGAACCGCTGGTATAGATCGCGCGCGCCGTTTCGGCATCTTTTACCATGGCGGTGGCAATCCCGGCGAGGTCGCCATCGGCGCTAAGCGGCAACGCTGCAAATAGATTGAATATGACCAGCGCGATCCAGACTGCGGCCCAGCACAATAACGCAACCCGTACGGTCCGCAGACGTGCTCCGGCAAACCCGACGATGAAAAATCCGGCAATGCCGTACAGGCTCAGGATATCGCCGAACCAGATCAGCGTGCCATGCAATACGCCGCAGCCCAACAGCCACCATAACCTGCGCCGGTAGAGAGCCCGTACCTTGATCCAGTCTCCTAGCAAGCGCTTGAGCGAGCGGGTATGCAAGGCAAAGCCGGCGCCGAACAGGAAAGCAAAAATCGGATAAAACTTTTGTTCCGCAACCAGCGCCGTCATGAATACCGCTGCGCGGTCCGCCAGCGAAGCTGTTACGGGCAGCACGCCATAGCGCAGGCTTTCAAAGCCCCACATGAATGACCATATATTGACCAGTAAAATGCCGAACACGGCAAGCCCGCGCAACGCGTCGATCCGGTCCGACCGCTGCGACTGGCGCCGTATGGGTTCGACGCCGGCATGGACGCCGTCCGGATTCATTTTGCGGCTTCAGCTGCGCGGATTGTCGATGCTATGTTTCGGGCCGCTGCGCCTCCGGCAGTCACGGCGTTCCCCGGCTTGCGGGATTGATCGACCCCAACAGCTGCGCCAGTGCGGCGCCTTGCATCACGCGTATCTTCTTGTCAGCGGCGAAGCGCCGCGCATTATCGGTCAGCTCGCCGAGCGTGATAAAGATGCTTTCTCCTGCTTCGCGGCTTTCCGCTGCCGTATCCAGATCGCGCAATGGTGCGAGTCCGTTACTTACGGCCTTCCAGCGCTTGCAACTGACCAGCGCGGTGCGGCCCGCTCTGGTGATCAGGAAATCGGCGGCCGGGCCGTCGAGCCTGCTTACTTCATAACCGTCGCGCCGGAACGCTTGTTCAATCGCGCTGGAAAAATCGCGCCATGACATCGCGCCCGCCATCGCCAGCGTGTTCGCTATGCTGGCGGCGCTCGGCGCCCTGAGCTGCCTCCACGCGGCGATGCTGCCGACCACCATGAATGGCAATCCGGCCAGAATGCCGTACACCACGCTGTATTCGGGCAACGCCATGCGCGCAACCAGCGTAATCACTGCTGCCACAATGAAACTGATCCACCACGGGGACCGCAGCAGGATCGCAAATAATGAATTCTGGGCCATTTTCAATTTCACGGTACACCTCACTTTATCGTCGGCGACATGATAGCGCAGTTTGATTCCGGCGCCGCTTGCATCTTGCCGTCCGGAGCTTGCGCAATACTATCCCCTGACGCAATGGCACCGGCCGGGTGGACGTGCTCAAATGCGCCCGGATCACACCGGACAGGCGCTTTAAAATGCGGTCATATCAGGGAATCGCGGGGCTTCACACGGTGGAATTACCGTGCTGCCTGCAATAACAATGCCGGCATAAAGAGATTGCGCTGCCTGCCGGCAGCGCTTTGTAACGAAGGCATAGTTTATAGGACCCGTACCGGAAAATTACATTTGTCATTCATTGCCATTGATTCGATTCAACCGCAATCGACGTAAATCGACGCTTGCCTTGTTCACGATAGGGGATACCCTGAAAGAGACAAGGCACGCGTGCCGTGACCCGCGCCGGCCGCACACGAGGAGCGATCATGAGCTTTCTCTGGCCCCGGATGCTATGGCTGCTGGCCGGTATCCCGGCACTGATGGCAACCTATTTCATATTGCGTCACCGCAGGAAAAAGCCCGCCCTGCCCTATCCTGGTGTGGCTGTGGCGAGGCAGGCCATGGAACAGGCACGCCCGATGAAGCAATATATTCCGGCGCTTCTTTTGCTGCTGGCGCTTTGCCTGACGATCATCGCAATCGCCCGTCCCACAACCATCATGACGCTGCCATCCCGTTACAAGACAGTCGTCCTTGCCATCGATACTTCCCTAAGCATGCTGGCCAACGATGTCGCGCCTAGCCGGATCGCCGCGGCGCAGGCCGCCGCGCGCCTCTTTGTCGAAAGCCATCCGGCTGAAACCCGCATCGGCATCGTGTCGTTTGCCGCCGCGGCTTTCGTGGCCCAGCCGCCTGTCAACAATCGCCAGGACGTGTTCACCGCGATTGACCAGCTGGAGCTCGATGGCGGCACCGCGATCGGCAGTGCCATCCTGGTCTCGCTCAAGGTCATCTTCCCCGACATCGAACTGGACGCCGATTCACAGGACTTGCGGCCGCCCGGCCGGCGCGGCAATACTCCCGATAAAATGCCACGCGCGCCGCCGGTGCCGCCCGGCTCATACTCGTCCGCTGCAATCATCCTGCTTACCGATGGGCAGTCCACTACCGGCCCCGATCCGATTGTCGCAGCGCGCCTGGCCGCGGAACGCGGCGTTCGCGTCTTCACGGTCGCCGTTGGCACGACCGAAGGCGATATTCTCGGTGCAGAAGGTTGGGCCATGCACGTGGTCCTCGATGAAGAATCGCTCAAAAACATCGCGAGCATCACCGCCGCTGAATACTTCCATGCCGGCAGCGCGATCGACCTCGACCGGATTTACAGGGCACTGAACTCGCGCCTGGTGCTTGAAAAAAAGGAAACTGAAATTACCGCACTGTTCACCGCCGCCGGGTTTTGTTTCATGCTGCTGTCGGGATTGCTGTCGGTGGCCTGGTTCCGTCCGCCTGCCTGAACGACGCCGCGTGGCCGCCATCCGCGCCTGTTTACGAAGTAACCTTTATTTCTTGCACGGTGAAAGAGGTTGAACCGGCAGAAGGAGCGGGGTAACATACAAAATTCACCAAAGAAATGCATATCGATATAGTAAATCGTTGCATTACCTGCACTTTTGTTATCTGGCAAGCAAGTAAAATGAATATTGAAAACCATACCACCGGTGATGTGGAACTGCAGCGTGAAGTTGCCGAATTGATCGTCGAGGCCTTGAACCTGGACGTGGCCGCGACTGACATTAACGCGGATGATCCGCTTTATGGCGATGGCCTGGGACTCGATTCGATCGACGTTCTTGAAATTGCGCTGGTGGTATCCAAACGCTACGGCTTGCAATTACGCGCCGACAGCGACGACAACCACCAGATTTTCAGTTCCCTGCGCAGCCTGACCGATTACATCAGCGCCCAGAGAGCGTCTTAATGACCCGGGTAGTCCGGGCCGCGCGCTGGATGTCAGTCATTGCGCTGGGGGCCGGTTACGCCTTGCTCGCGCACTACACGAATATCACGGCCACCGCGGACACGCTCGGCATATCGGTCGCGCTCGCGCCGATTGCGCTGGCCGCCGTTTCCCTGGCATGGCACTCGTCGCACCGCGGCGCGATGTTTGCCCTGCTTGCCCTCTCCGGGGCCGGCGTGTGGCTGGCCTGGATTACGCTGCAGCCGCATTTCAGCGTGCTGTATTGGCTCGAGCACGCCGGAACCGAAACGGTTCTTTGCCTGGCATTTGCGCGCTCGCTGAGGCCGGGGAGCGAACCGATGTGCACCTATTTCGCGAAAATCGTCCATGGTCCGCTGGCGCCGCCGCTTGAGCGGTATACGAGGCAGGTTACCGCAGCATGGGCGATCTTCTTCGGCGTGATGGGAGCCGCGTCCACGATTCTTTTTTATGGGGCGCCGCTTGCGCTGTGGTCAGTCTTTGCCAATTTTTTTACCGGCCCCCTGATTGCCCTTATGTTCATCGTCGAGTACGCGGTCCGGCGCCGCCTCCATCCCGGTATGGAACATGCCCATATACTGGCCGCGGTCAAAGCCTTTTGGAATGTGCCTGCACGCTGATCCGCGTACCAAGACAACACCTTAACCATGACAATGTTTCCATTGATTTCCCATCAGCGGGAAGACAGCGTGATCGCGTGGCGCGACGGTGGCCCGGTTACGGCCAGTCGCTTCCTGTCCGATGTGGCCGCTGTTTGCGCGCATTTGCCGGACGGTCGCCACATGCTTAATGCATGCGGCGACCGTTATCGGTTTGCCGTAGGCTTTGCCGCGGCCCTGGTGAGCAAAAGGGTTTGCCTGCTGCCATCGACCCAGGCACCGGAAATGATTCATCAGCTGGCACAATTCGCACCCGATGCTTTTTGCCTGACCGACAATGCCGACTGTACCGTGGCGCTCCCGCAAATACAGTTTCCCGCGCTGGCCGAAACGAGCGGTCGGCCGGAGGCGCCGTTCGACGTGCCGGAAATCGATGGCGCGCAGCTTGCAGCCTATGTATTCACATCGGGTTCCACCGGCGTACCGGTTCCGCACAAAAAAAACTGGGGTGCGCTGGTGCGCAACGTGCGGGCGGAAGCGCAATTATGCAATTTGAATGACGGCCGTTCGCATGCCGTCATCGGCACCGTGCCGCCGCAGCATATGTATGGCTTTGAATCGACGGTTTTGATCGTTCTTCAAAGCGGCAATGCATTGGTTGCCGGCCACTCGTTCTATCCCGCCGACGTCTGCAATGCCATCCATTCCGTCCCGCGGCCGCGCGTGCTGGTGTCGACCCCGGTGCATTTGCGCTCAGTGATCAGCGCCGGCCTCGATACGCCGCCGGTGGACCTGGTGCTTTCCGCTACCGCACCGCTTTCAGTGCCACTGGCGAAAGATCTTGAAACGCGTTTCCAGGCCCCGCTGCTGGAAATTTACGGCAGCACCGAGACCGGGCAGATCGCCGTGCGCAGTACCGCGAAAACAGAGGAATGGCAACTGTTCCCCGGCGTTAGCTTCACCCGGCGCGACGATGTCACCTGGGCTTCCGGCGGACATATCGAACAGCCGACCCCGATGAACGACGTGATCGAATGCCGCGGTGCTGGCGACCGCTTCCTGCTGCATGGTCGCAATGCCGACCTGATCAATATCGCGGGCAAGCGCAACTCGCTGGCCTATCTGAACCTGCAGCTGAATGCGATTCCCGGCGTGCTCGATGGCGCATTTTTCATGCCGGACACCGTCATGCCCGACGGCGTGACCAGGCTGACGGCTTTCGTGGTGGCGCCGGACCTGACGCCAACGAAGGTGCTCGCGGCATTGCGGCAACGGGTCGACGCGGTGTTCCTGCCGCGCCCACTGGTGTTCGTCGATACCCTGCCGCGCAATGCGACCGGCAAGCTGCCGCGTGAAGCCCTGAAAACGCTAGCCCTTGCCAATGCCAGGAGCGGCGCATGACGGCCAACTACGCGAGCCTGGCCGCCGACCTTGCGATCGCGTCGGACCACCCGGCGTTCGCCGGTCACTTTCCCGGCGCTCCGATTGTGCCCGGCGTAGTCTTGCTCGATCTCGCGCTGGATGCGATCGGCAGGCTGACCGGGACCGACTTGTCCGCGTGCCGGATCAACTCGGTCAAATTCCTCAGTCCGGTGACGCCTGGCGAACCGGTGCAAGTGCAGTGTGAAATCCTGAACAATGGCGCGCTCGGATTCGATATTCTCAGCAACGGTCGCAAAGTCGCGACCGGCTCGATCCGCGCCCGCGAGGCGCGACAGTAACGGCATGGCCGCATCCAATCAAAACAGCGCCGAGTGGATACGCAAGCCGGAACGCAGCAATATGCTGATGCTGCGCATGATGACCTGGTTTTCACTGCGCATGGGCCGGCCGGCGGGCCGCGCGGTGCTGCACCTTGTCGCCGGCTATTTCCTGCTGTTCGCGCCGGCCGCCCGGAGCGCCTCGCGCGCCTACCTCAACCGCGCACTGCCGCGTCCCGTGCGCTGGACCGACCTGCACCGGCATTTCTTCAGCTTCGCCGCCACGATACACGACCGGGTCTACCTGCTCAATCAGCGCTTCGACCTGTTCGACATCAAGGTGATCAATGAACACCTGATGCACGAAATGATGAGGGATGGTGAAGGCCTGTTCCTGATAGGCGCGCACATGGGAAGCTTTGAAATAATCCGTGCACTTGGCCGGCGCCACACCGACGTCAGCATTGCGATGGCAATGTATGAGGAAAATGCGCGCAAGATCAATCAGGTGCTGGGCGCCATCAATCCGGCTGCGCAACAGGATGTAATCGGCCTCGGCCACATCGACTCCATGCTGAAAATTAACGAGCGCATGAAACAAGGCACCATAGTCGGCATGCTGGCCGACCGCACCCTGGCCGATGACATGACGCGCCCGGTGATGCTGTTGGGGGACATGGCGCAATTGCCGCTCGGGCCTTTTCGCATGGCTGCGATCCTGCGCCGCCCGGTTATTTTCATGACGGGCCTGTATCTGGGCGCCAACCGGTATGAAATTCATTTTGAAAAACTCGCCGATTTCTCCAGCATCCCGGCCGGACAGCGGCAGCAGGAAATCGAGCGGGCCATGACGCGCTATGCCGAATTGCTAGAGCGCTATTGCCGGCGCGCGCCCTATAACTGGTTTAATTTTTTCAATTTCTGGCGAACCGCGCCGGCTGATGGCGAAGAGAGCTGAATCATGAATTCTGCAGTGCCAATCCGAATCTTATTCCGCATGCTCGGCGCGTTCTGGCTGACTTTCGCCATGTTCCAGCCGGCAGCATTCGCGGCCGGCTGGGATCTCGACCAGCTGATGCAATCGCTGGCGAAAATCAAATCCGGGCGCGCATCCTTCGTTGAAAAGAAAACCATTGCAATGCTCGATCGTCCGGTCGAGTCGTCCGGCGAACTGCTCTATACGGCGCCTGACCGTCTTGAAAAGCGCACTGTCAAGCCGAAACCGGAAACCATGCTGGTACAAGGCGGCACGATGACCTTCGAGCGGGGAACCCAAAAGCACGTGATGCAGCTGAGTGAATATCCGGAACTGGCAGGCTTGATCGATAGCATACGCGGCACGCTGGCGGGAGACCGCCGCGCGCTCGAACGTTCATTCAAGCTGAAACTGGAAGGCGGCGCCGAGCGCTGGACTCTCACCTTGATGCCGACCGATGCGAAGCTCGCGCGGTCAGTGCACCTGATCCTGATCAGCGGAGTGCGGGACCATGTCGCCACCGTCGACGTCACCCAAACCGACGGCGATCGCACGCTCATGACGATCGAACGGATCGCGTCGCAATGACGCGGCCGGTAAAACAGCCCGCGATCCGGCGGCGCCGGGCGGCGATCGCCGTCTGGCTGATCGGCCTTATCCTCTGCGGCATCATCATCAGCCGTACGACATTCACCACGGATTTATCGGCTTTCCTGCCGCAGTCGCCCACCCGCGAGCAGCAGGTATTGCTGGATCAGCTAACCGACGGTGTAGTGTCGCGCCTGATCCTGGTCGGCATCGAAGGCGGCGACGCCGCGACCCGCGCCGCAGTTTCCCGGGCTATGGCCGCCCAGCTGCGCGCCAACCCGGCATTCGCGAGCGTCAGTAACGGCGAGGCGGTCAATGCGGAACGCGACCAGGCGGTCTTGTTTGGCAACCGTTACCTTTTAAGTCCGGCGGTCACGCCAGAGCGGTTTACCGTCGAAGGCTTGCATGAAGCGTTAAGCAACACGATCGATTTGCTGGCGTCGTCGGCCGGCATGATGATCAAGCCCTTGCTGCCGCGCGATCCGACCGCCGAGGTGGTGCAATTGATCGAACGGATGAATGGCGGCAATCGTCCGCAGATGAGCGATGGCGCATGGGCTTCGCGTGACGGCATGCGCGCGCTGCTGCTGGCGCAAACACGTGCCCATGGCACCGATACCGATGCGCACCAGCAAGCCATGGCGCAAATCCGCGGCGCCTTCGACGCCGCGCGGGCGAAGCTGGAGCCCGGACAGGCTGCCGCGACCACACTGGTGATGACCGGGCCGGGCGTATTCGCGGTGCAGTCACGGCAAACCATCGAAAGCGAAGTGTCGCGGCTCTCGATCGTCAGCATTGTCATCATCATCACCTTGCTGATGCTGGTCTATCGTTCCTTTACGGCGCTGGCGCTCGGCCTGATGCCGGTTCTGTCCGGCGCCCTGGCCGGCGTCGTCGCGGTCAGCCTGGGATTCGGCGTGGTGCATGGGATTACGCTCGGATTCGGCACAACCCTGATCGGCGAAGCGGTCGACTATTCGATTTACCTGTTCGTCCAGTCGCGCCAGTCCGCTTCCGGCGAAACAGGCGAATCGGGTGACTGGGTCAGGGATTTCTGGCCAACCATCCGGCTTGGCCTGCTGACCTCGATCGCCGGTTTCGCATCGCTGCTGCTATCGAGTTTTCCGGGGCTGGCGCAGCTCGGGTTCTATTCGATCGCCGGGCTGGTCACGGCGGCGCTGGTGACACGCTTTTTGCTGCCGCATCTGTTGCCGGAAA
>JAQGMO010000044.1 GCA_028292315.1 Herminiimonas sp.
ATCTAAAAAGATGCACCATTAAAGTGCGATCAAAATAAAATTGCACCACTGCTGGGCATTGATTCTAATGCGCAATAAGTTGCTTTGCGTGAAAACCAGTGTTTTTGGATCGGTAGATAGGATTTTCGCGCAAAATATCCTCTCCATGACTGATTTAGATGATGGCATGGAATCTGCTATCATTCCGCGTTGAGTTCCGGCTGTACCTGAGCGCATTTATTGCATCGCGGTTCGCACCATCCACGCCGCCATCGGCTCACCGTTTGTTATCTGATTCGGAACCCCGTGGTACCCCGATTCGGAACCCACTATCAGTATTTATTTTGCTCAATTTAGGAGATACGCATGGCAATGACGGCCGCAGAGGTCTTGAAAATGGTGAAAGACAACGAAGTCAAATTCGTTGATTTCCGCTTTGCTGATACACGAGGCAAGGAACAGCACGTCACGGTTCCCGTTTCTCATTTTGACATGGACAAGTTCGAGTCCGGCCATGCATTCGATGGTTCGTCGATCGCCGGCTGGAAAGGCATCGAGGCATCCGACATGATCCTGATGCCGGACCCGAACACGGCCAATATCGATCCGTTCATGGAAGAAACCACGCTGTTCATGCAGTGCGACGTTATCGAGCCATCCGACGGCAAGGGCTATGACCGCGACCCGCGTTCGATCGCGAAGCGGGCGGAAGCCTACCTGAAATCGTCCGGCCTGGGCGACACCGCTTACTTTGGTCCGGAACCGGAATTCTTTATTTTCGACGGCGTGCGCTGGAAGATCGACATGTCAGGCTGCTTCGTCAAGATCGATTCCGACGAAGCTTCCTGGAGCACCGGCGAGAAGCTCGAGGGCGGCAACACCGGCCATCGTCCGACCGTCAAGGGCGGCTATTTCCCGGTGCCGCCAGTCGACAGCTTCCAGGACATGCGTTCGGAAATGTGCCTGATCCTCGAATCGCTCGGCATTCCGGTCGAAGTGCACCACCATGAAGTCGCCGGCGCCGGCCAGAATGAAATCGGCACCAAGTTCTCGACGCTCGTCGAACGCGCCGACTGGACGCAGAACCTGAAATACGTGGTCTGGAACGTGGCCCACACCTATGGCAAAACCGCGACCTTCATGCCCAAGCCTATCGTCGGCGACAATGGCTCGGGCATGCACGTGCACCAATCGGTCTGGAAAGATGGCAAAAACCTGTTCGCGGGCGACGGCTACGCCGGCCTGTCCGAGTTCGCGCTGTTCTACATCGGCGGCATCATCAAGCATGCACGTGCGCTGAACGCGATCACCAACCCTGGCACCAACTCGTACAAGCGGCTGGTTCCAGGCTATGAAGCGCCGGTCAAGCTGGCGTACTCGGCCCGTAACCGGTCGGCATCGATCCGTATTCCGCACGTGCCGAATCCGAAGGGACGCCGTATCGAAACCCGCTTCCCGGATCCACTGGCTAACCCGTACCTGTGCTTTGCCGCATTGCTGATGGCAGGTCTCGACGGCGTTCAGAACAAGATCCACCCGGGTGAAGCAGCGTCGAAAGACCTGTACCACCTGCCGCCGGAAGAAGATGCATTGATCCCGACCGTTTGTTCGTCGCTTGAGCAGGCGATCGAGCACCTCGACAAGGATCGCGAGTTCCTGACCCGCGGTGGCGTATTCAGCGACACCATGATCGACGCTTACATCGAACTGAAAATGCAGGAAGTTCAGCGCTTCCGCATGACGACTCATCCGGTCGAGTTCGATATGTATTACTCGCTGTAATCGCGCCAGCAGCGGCGGAAGGCAGCGAAGCTTCTGCCGCTCCTATGCCGCAAGGCAAGAAGCGCAATCGATAAGGCGGGGAAGCCTGAGGCTTTCCCGCCTTATCATTTTTATATGTTGCGTAGATGTTAGGAAATCCTCACAAAATTTGTCATGCGGGCGTTCTTATTCTAAACTGGGACCCATTCCAATAGTTCTCGGAAGAAAGTTTATGAAAGCACAACTCTCAGCAATGATGTTATTCGCGGCAGCGGCCGTAGCCGGGTATGCCCAGGCGCAGAGCGAGGTATTCGTATGCGTAGGCAGCAATGGCACCAGGGAATACAAGAACACCGGCGAGACCAAGGGTTGCAAAAGAGTGGATCTGCAGGGCGTTGCCATGATTCCGGCGCCGGCGTCGGTGCCTTACAAAAAGCCTGCCGTGCAGACCGTGTCCGCGAAAACCACGTCATCACCGGCGGATTTTCCACGGATTGACAGCGGCACGCAAAAGGCGCGCGACAATGACCGGATGCAAATTCTGGCCGATGAACTGAAAAGCGAGGAAAAAAAGCTGGCGGCGCTGAAACAGGAATATAACAATGGCGAGCCGGAGCGGCGCGGTGACGAGCGTAATTACGCCAAGTATCAGGACCGCCTGGCTGTCATGAAAGAAGATCTCAACCGTACTGAAAAAAATATCGAAGCATTGAAGCGCGAGATGGGCGTTAATCTAAAATAGCCCGCATGGGGCAGTAATATCCGATCATTCGATTCGATAACTCGATTCGGTCATACGATTCGATCAAACATTTAAGGCCGCATTGTGCGGCCTTTTTCTTTGGAGCAGCGTGAATACTTCACCGATCTCACTGGCCGGGCTGGACTTGCTCGCATCGGCAGTCCTGGTGCTTGATGCACAAGGTTGCATCATTTATGCGAACGCGGCGGCCGAACACTTGCTGGAAAGCTCCGTAAAGGTGCTTTTGCACCAAAAACTGGCTGATCTATTCCCGAATGGCGACAAATTAGGTGCGTTATTCAAGGAGGCGATTGCTTACCAGTTTGCCGACAAGCGGCAGGACCTGGTGCTTGAGCGCGTGAACCGCGATCCGCTGCAAGTGCAAATCACTGTCAGCGCGATCGATCATGCCGAGACGCCTGTGCTGATCGAGTTGCGCGAGAATGTCCAGCAATTGAAGCTCGACCGGGAAGAGCGTCTGCTCGACCAGAGCCAGGCCAACAAGGAACTGATCCGCAACCTCGCGCATGAAATCAAGAATCCCCTCGGCGGCATACGCGGTGCGGCGCAATTGCTCGAACTCGAGCTGCCAGAGCGTCATCTCAAGGAGTTGAGCGAATATACCCAGGTCATCATCAAGGAAGCCGATCGGCTGCAAACCCTGGTCGATCGCTTGCTGGCGCCGCACCGCAGGCCGCATATCGTCGGCGATGTGAATATCCATGAAGTGTTCGAACGCGTGCGCAGCCTGATCATGGCTGAGTTTTCAAACGGACTGATCATCAAGCGCGATTACGATTTGTCGGTGCCCGAGTTCCGCGGCGATAAGGAACAGTTGATACAGGCGGTGCTGAATATCGCGCACAACGCGGCACAGGCACTCTCCTCGCGCATCAAGGATGGCGACGCGGTGCTCCGATTTCAAACACGGGTGGCACGTCAGGTTACTCTGGCCAAGGTCCGCTATCGGCTGGCATTAGACTTGCATATCACGGACAACGGGCCGGGTATCCCACCTGAGATCCAGGATCGCATTTTCTATCCGCTAGTATCAGGACGGGATGGCGGAAGCGGACTGGGGCTGACGTTGGCGCAAACATTCGTACAGCAGCATATGGGCGTAATCGAATGTGAAAGCCGACCGGGATATACTGATTTCAGGATATTGATCCCGCTGCCCTGACGACGGGTCCACTGCGGTAGCAATACCGGACGGCTCCGGATAACGTGGAAGCATCGCACTGCGTTCACATGACACGGAATAAGAAACAAATATGAAACCAATCTGGATTGTTGACGACGACGAGTCGATACGTTGGGTGCTGGAGAAAGCGCTGGCCCGGGAAAACCTTGTCACCAGGAGTTTTTCCAACGCACGCGATGCGATAACTGCGCTGCTCACCGGTACGCCGCAGGTCCTGGTTTCCGATATTCGCATGCCGGGTGAGTCCGGCCTCGAATTGCTGCAAGCGGTGAAGGCCGCGCATCCCGGTTTGCCGGTCATTATCATGACGGCATTTTCCGATCTCGATTCCGCAGTGGCCGCATTCCAGGGCGGTGCCTTCGAGTACCTGGCCAAGCCCTTCGATCTGGACAAGGCGGTCGGGCTGATCCGGCGCGCGCTTGAAGAAAGCCTGCGTGAGGCCAGCGTGGAGCAGGCGTCGGCCGAGACCCCTGAAATTCTCGGGCAGGCGCCCGCGATGCAGGATGTGTTCCGCGCAATCGGAAAATTATCGCAATCCAATGTGACTGTCCTGATCACCGGCGAATCCGGGACTGGCAAGGAATTGGTGGCACGCGCATTGCACAAGCATAGCCCGCGTGCGACGCAACCTTTCATCGCATTGAATACCGCGGCGATTCCCAAGGATTTGCTGGAGTCAGAATTATTCGGTCACGAGCGCGGTGCGTTTACCGGAGCCCAGGCAACGCGGCGCGGCCGTTTCGAGCAGGCCGAGAACGGCACCCTGTTCCTGGATGAGATCGGCGACATGCCATTCGACTTGCAGACGCGTTTGCTGCGCGTGCTGTCGGATGGCCACTTCTACCGTGTCGGCGGCCATCAGCCGCTGAAGGCGAATGTGCGGGTCATCGCCGCGACGCATCAGAATCTGGAGCACCGGGTACGCGAAGGATTGTTCCGCGAAGACTTGTATCACCGGCTGAATGTCATACGTCTGCGTCTGCCGAGCCTGCGCGAACGGCGCGAGGATATCCCGATCCTGACGCGCTATTTTCTGACGCAGAGTGCGAAGCAGCTTGGCGTGGAAGCAAAGCGCATGTCCGAGCACGCGCTGCAGTTTCTAACCGGTCTGGACATGCCGGGCAACGTCAGGCAGCTGGAAAACCTGTGCAACTGGATCACGGTGATGGCGCCCGGACAGACAGTTGAAGTCAAGGATTTACCGCATGAACTGACCGAAGGGTTGGATACGATTCCAGTGGCGCAGCCGTCGGCCGCGCTGGCGTCGGCCATGGCTAATTCGCATCCTGGCGCACCGTCGTCACAGCCGGATTTCGGCGCCGGCGGCGAGCCTGGCAGCCATGGTGTACCAATCTTCGATGCGGTCGAACCTGTCCGCGCCGAAAACGGGGCCGCCAGGGCCGGCTGGATCGCCTTGCTGGAAGCGGAAGCGGCTACCATGCTGTCGGCCGGCCGGCCGGAAGTGATGGATGCCTTGGGCCGTCAATTCGAGTCGGCGCTGATCAAGACCGCGCTGAAGCATACGCACGGGCGCAAAAACGATGCGGCCGTGCGGCTCGGTATCGGCCGCAATACGATCACACGCAAAATTCACGAACTTGGAATCGACGGCGCCAAGGATGAATAGGACTGTTGCATGCGGGGCTGGACAGGCGCCCATCCGGGAAGCGCCATCATTCCGGAATGGGCGCATGTGTGGCAACCGGGCACGGTTTGCGCCGGCCTGATTGGGTGGCGATGGCCTCAATTCAATACGCTATGCGGGCGACGGCACCGGTTACACATTCGGGCAGGCCTGTCTGCCCGGAACGGCGTGGCCCAGGATCACGGTGCATTGCCAGGT
>JAQGMO010000063.1 GCA_028292315.1 Herminiimonas sp.
CGCATGTGTCTTTTTTCGAAGCCGACGCCTATGCGCGCTGGGCTGGAGCGCGCCTGCCAAGCGAAGCCGAGTGGGAATGCGCGGCCGGCGAAGAAAAAGACGCCTCGTCAGGCAGTTTGCATCCGCACGGCAGTGACAATGCGGGCCCCGAAGGACTGGCGCAATTGTTTGGCGCGTGCTGGCAATGGACCACCAGCAGCTACGCACCTTATCCCGGATACGCGACGGCGGAAGGCGCCATCGGCGAATACAATGGCAAGTTCATGGTCAACCAGTATGTGCTGCGCGGCTCTTCCTGCGCAACGCCGGCCGGCCATTCCCGGGTGACGTATCGCAATTTTTTCCCAGCGTCGGCGCGCTGGCAATTCAGTGGAATACGCCTGGCAAGGTCGCTATAGCCCGCAAGCGACGAACAATGCAGCCATTCGCCCCGAAGCGGCCCGCGACACGGCGCACTAGTGCGCAATCCGAACAAGGGCCTGCCAGGATATTTCTTGCCCGGTAGCCCCTGGTCCCTTAGGTCAATACCTCAATCCGGGCCGGGCCTTGCGTCATTTCGCCGATCACTGCCGCATGGTCGAATCCTTCGCGCCGGAATATCGCCAGCACTTCGTCCACCGAGCCGGGATCGCACGATACCAGCAAGCCGCCTGATGTTTGCGGATCGGTCAGCAACATTTGCTGTATCGGCGAAACGCCTTCCGCCAGACTGACATCATGGCCATATCCGGCCCAATTGCGTCCCGACGCGCCGGTAACGAATCCGTTCTCCGCCAGTCGCTGCACTTGCGGCAACAGCGGCACGCGTCCCATCTCGAGCCGCGCCGTGAGCTTCGCGCCGCGCGCCAGTTCCAGCAAGTGTCCGAGCAAGCCGAAACCGGTTACGTCCGTCAAGGCATGTACGCCGGCCAGATCGGACAAAGCCTTCCCCGGCTTGTTGAGCTTCGTCGTATTTTCGATCATTGCCGCATAGCCGGCCGCATCAAGCGCATCCTTTTTCAGGGCCGCCGACAAAATGCCGACACCGAGCGGTTTGCCGAGAATCAGCTTGTCGCCTGGCCGGGCATCCGCATTGCGCTTGACCTTGGACGGATGCACCAGGCCCATTACCACCAGGCCATAAATCGGTTCGACCGAGTCAATGGTATGCCCGCCCGCGATCGGGATGCCGGCTTGCGCGCAAACCGACTCGCCGCCCTGGAGGATCTTCCCGATCACGTCCAGCGGCAATTGATTGATCGGCATGCCGACCAGGGCCAGCGCCATGATCGGCGTGCCGCCCATTGCATAGACATCGGAAATGGCATTGGTTGCGGCGATGCGGCCGAAGTCGAAGGGGTCATCGACGATCGGCATGAAAAAGTCGGTCGTCGCAATCAATGCCTGTTCATCATTGAGTTTGTAGACGGCGGCGTCGTCGGCTGTTTCAATCCCGACCATTAATTCCTTCGGCATCGGAAAGCCGCTCGACTTTCCAAGGATTTCCGCCAGTACGCCCGGGGCGATCTTGCAGCCGCAGCCGCCGCCGTGCGAGAAGGACGTGAGTTTTATCTTGAGGTCGTTAGGTGCATTCATAAAATTTCCTATGTTCAGTTCAATACATTATCCATTAACTGCAGCAGCGCCGCACGTTCGCGTTCCGGCGCAAACAGCGGCGCGCGTCCTGCGCACTGCGCCGCCAGGCGCGCATGCAGCGCCGGGTTTGCGCTGATCTGGGTTATCCGGTGCGCCAGCGCATCGCTATCGCCAACCGGGAAATAGCCGTCGTAATCGTCGCCGAGCATTCCCCGGTTTCCCGCTATGTCGCTCGCCAGAACCGGCACGCCGCTGGTGACAGCCTCGATAATCACGTTGGCCCCGCCCTCGATCCTGGACGCGATCACCAGCAACTGGCTGCGTTTGAGCGCCTGACGTGTTGCGGCATGCGGCAGGTTCCCGCGCCACCGGTAGCATGCGTGGCGCGACTGGGTCGCCAGCGCCTGCGCCCCCAGTTCCGGATCGAGCGCGCCGCCTATGTGGGTCAGGCGCACCGGTTGTGCATCCAGCAGCGCGGCGGCTCGCATGAAAGTCAGAGGGTCCTTTTCACTGCGCAAATGCCCGATCATCACAACGTCGAACGGTGTTGCCCGGGCGCTTTTCAGCACGGGTTTGAGTGCGGCGGCGGATTGATAAATCACACAGGCCCTGGCACGCTCGGCCGGCGGCAACGCTTCCAGGCCGGCGCTTTGCAAGACGACCAAATGGCGCGCCAGCTGCATGGATCGTTGGGCTTCAGCACTATTGTGGATATCGCGATACAGGTCTGTACCGGTCAATGCCAGGACTATCGGCAGCGCAGGGCGGCTTCGGGCGGCTTCAGCGATCGATTCAGCCGAACGCCGCGCATGCAATGCGATCATGGCGCGCGGCGTATCCGGCCCGGCCGCCGCGATGGCATCGTTCCAGCTTTTTGCAATCGTCACATGGTATTGTGTGCGCAGGAAGCGCGCCCAGCGGTTGGCTGTTTGCCAGTTACCGTTATTGGCATTTGCCAATGCCGGGCTGATAATGACGATATGCGGCTTTTGCAAAACGGTTCCTAACCTTCCGACTTCAATCCGTTCGACGATCCCGATGAATTTCTCTTTCCGAAACGCTTCCCCCAATGAATTGGCCGGCGCCTTGCAGGATGCCCGCGATTATACCCTTGCGCTGTTCGATTGCTTCGTGTCGGTCGGACTGGATGCCCCGGACAAAGTGCCGATCCTGCCGATCCTTAATCCCCCGCTATGGGAACTGGGCCATATTGCGTGGTTTGCCGAGTGGTATATATTGAGGGAAGCCCGGTCGAGCGCACCCGATGCGGCGCAGCGCGGCTCCCTGCTGACCAAAGGCGATGACTGGTTCGACTCGAATACCGTGCCGCACCAGGCGCGCTGGACGCTAGGCCTGCCGAGCAAGGGTGCGCTGAAAACCTATTGCCATGAAGTGCTGGACCGGGTACTGGACAAGCTGAGCCGCGCCGGCAATCGCGATTCAGCGCTTTATCCCTACCGCCTTGCGCTGGCGCATGAAGACATGCATGGCGAGGCACTGGCCTATACGCTGCAGACGCTGGGGGTCGGCTTGCCGCCCCAATTGGCGGATCATGCCATTCCGGCATGGGCTCAGGGCGAGATCCGCTTCCCCGGCGGCACCATACCGATGGGCAGCGCGCCCGATTCGGGATTTGTATTCGATAACGAGAAATGGGTACATGCGCGGTATGTTCCTTCGTTCACCATGGATTCCACCCTGGTGTCGAATGCGCAGTATGCGGAATTCATTGCCGATGGCGGGTATCAGAATCCGCAATACTGGACCGACGCCGGACGGGCGTGGCTGATGGAGCGCGAACAGTCCGCGCCGCGGGACTGGCAGCGCGATGGAAATCGCTGGCGTTGCGAGCGCTTCGGAAAGCAGACGTCGCTGTCGCCGCATGAACCGGTGCGGCATGTCAGCCTGTATGAAGCGCAAGCGTATTGCGCCTGGGCCGGGCGCCGGCTGCCGACCGAGGCTGAATGGGAATTTGCCGGCTTGTCGGGGCATCCGGCGTTCCGCTGGGGCGATTTGTGGGAATGGACCAGCACGCCGTTCGAGCCGTACCAGGGATTTTCGACTGATGCATACCGCGAGTATTCCGAACCCTGGTTCCGGACGCATCAGGCGGTGCGCGGCGCGTCGTTTGCTACACGGGCACGGATGCGTTCACTGAAGTACCGGAATTTTTATCTGCCAGAGCGGAACGACATGTTTATCGGGTTTCGTACTTGTATATTGTGAATCGGTAAAGCTAAGTGAGCGATGCAGGTGCCTTGCCATCCATATGGGCGCAAGGCGTAAAGCCCGAATCCGATGTAAATCCGAACCAAAAAAAAACCGCTTCGGTTAGCCCGAAGCGGTTTTTTCATTCAAGCGATTGCCAGCCAGCCAGCCAGCCAGCCAGCGATCAGCGATCGCCGTAAGAACGGCGGGCGCCGCCAGTGTCGCCGGTACGCGGACCCTTGCTATATCCACCTTCCTTGCGCGGTGCGCTCGGCTTGCTGAATGTGCGCTGTCCCGGCTTGGCCGCGTTGCCGCGGTTGTCGCCTGGCTTCCAGCCGCTCGGACGATGGCCCGAACGTGGCGCCGGTGCAGTGCGCTTCGGCTCAAAACCTTCGACGACATCGACCGGGATCAACTGCTTGGTAAAGCGTTCGATCCGTTTGACATTCATGCCTTCGGCATGATTCACCAGCGAGATTGCCAGGCCATTACGACCAGCGCGGCCGGTACGGCCGATCCGGTGGACATAATCCTCCGGGAACTTCGGCAAGTCATAATTCACCACGTGCGTGATGGTCGGCACGTCGATGCCGCGGGCCGCGACGTCGGTTGCAACCAGTACCCGCACCTGACCGCGGCGCATGCCGTCCAGCGTGCGGTTACGCGCGCCCTGATGCATGTCGCCATGCAATGCGGCAGCAGCGAAACCGGCGATGTTCAAACGGTCGGCAATGGTGTCGGCATCACGCTTGGTGGCGGTAAACACGACTGCCTGGTCCATCGTCACATCACGCAGCAGGTGATCGAGCAGGCGGTTCTTGTGCGACAGATCGTCGACAAACAGGACGCGCTGCTGGATGTTTTCATGCTTGGTGCTTGAGCCGGCGATCTGGATCACTTGCGGATCACGGGTAATGCGCTTGGCCATATTGCCGACCACGCCATCAAGCGTCGCGGAAAACAGCATGGTTTGACGCGATTCCGGCGTTGCCGCGACAATCTTTTCGATATCCTCGATGAAGCCCATATCGAGCATGCGGTCGGCTTCGTCCAGTACCAGGATTTCCAATTGCGAAAAGTCGATCTTGCCCGACTCCATATGGTCGATCAGGCGGCCCGGCGTGGCAACCAGGATTTCCGGGTTTTTCGCCAGCAATTGCATCTGCTTCGGATACGGCATGCCGCCAAGGATGGAGACAGCCTTGATGCGACGCATCGATGAACCGTACTTGTCGGTCGCGGTGGTTACTTGCAGCGCGAGTTCGCGGGTCGGGGTCAATACCAGCATCTTCGGCTGTGCAGCCTTGAAGCGTGGGCGATCGCCGCGTGAACGGGACGATTGCGCTTCCTGATTCGGTGTTTTGCCGGCCAACGGAACTTGTTCTGCCGATGCGAATTTGTGCAGTGCGGGCAACATGAATGCCGCTGTTTTTCCAGAACCGGTCTGGGATGAAACGAGCAGGTCACGGCCTTGCAGGGCTGCTGGAATTGCTTGTGCTTGCACGCCGGTCGGCTTGGTATAGCCGGCTTCCGTCAACGCTGTCAGTATGGACGCGTGCAAACCCAGTGCTTCAAAAGTCACTTCTAAAGTCATTATTTTCTTTCGTAAAATCAGCGCGTTGCATGTCACCAGAGATGAAATGCATGAGCGCAAAAAATGCAACGCCAACCAACGAAACAGCTAAGAAAACTCAGAGAGATTTCGGCACAAAAGCTTTGCGCCGGGTCGGTGTTCAAAAATCAACACCAGGGGGCGGGAGGGCTTTATCGTTAATGCTTAGGGTTCGCGATGCTGCAGAATGCGGTGTATGTTGCACCGCACAGACGACATTCTACACGGAAAGCCAGGCTGCTGTCCAACCTTTTATGCGGATCAATTCGAATGTATCTGTCGCGATCAGTCCTTATTACTATTATGAAATGTTTTGATTTTGCATTAACTGCGGTCATCGTTCAACGTGGGATGGGCGCGGCCGGCGTGTGCCTCAAAGAAGCTTTTCAGGCAGGCATGAGGCGCGGCCATCCGACCGCCATCTAACTGCCGGATTATTCCGCGATGCCGCCGACCACGTGCGAGAAGCCGCCGTCCACATAAGTAATCTCGCCGGTGATGCCGCCCGCCAGGTCCGACAGCAGGAAGGCTGCCGCGTTGCCGACGTCTTCGATGGTCACATTGCGGCGCAGCGGCGCATTGGCCTTGACGAAATTCAGGATCTTGCCGAAGTCCTTG